>NZ_VPEU01000119.1:0-1815 GCF_013416975.1 Acinetobacter sp. YH18001
GCCACTATATAAGGTCACACACCTTACACTTTTTTTAAAACTTGATCACAGATCTGACTTTAGAAATGAATAGATCAATTGAATTTTGGTTCTTGGAAAAATCCAGCAGCAGCCCGTTTACTTTAGATCGGATCTCTTTCGGATCAGTCAGCTCCCCATTCATTAAGTTTTTCAGTAGTCCACCCACTTTATTCATATCTGATTTTAGGCTGCGAATTTCCTGGATTGTTTTTATATCAGTCAGACTTTTAGGTTGGTAACCCAATCCTAAATCACGCAAATACTGAGAAGCCGACAAATTTCCCTGGGCCGCACTTTCTTCAATTTTCTTTTTTTCAGCTTCAGTTACCACAACTTGAATTACTTTTTGGCGTATCCGTTTTGGCTTTTTCTGTTCAGTCATTTTTCTATTTCCAGTACATTTTGGCTATGCCAAAAGCTCCGCAGGACAAGATGCCACGTTGAGCTGAAAGCGAATAAGTCGGGTAATTTATATAACCAAGGCTTGCCATGTTATATAACATTACACATCTTGCCAATATCACGAAAATTGCAATTGCACATAAACGCATATAATTGCACATCAAAATGAATAAAAACCATTTAAAAGCTTATGGTTGCAGATAATTTCATATAAAATCATATAAAAGCTCTTAATTGCATATAGTTGCACATAATTGCATAAATTAAGGAAAGAGGAAGTCATTATGGCCACCAGACATGGCGCTAAGAAATTCATCATCTCTGTATTACCAGAAATAGAAAAACGGCTGGAAGCTGGTTATACAGTTAAGGAAATCCATGCTGATTTACCTGAGTTAGCGAACAATATTTCTTACAGTTCAGTTTTGCGAAATTTGAATAAAATGGGAATGAGTGAAAAAAAGGTACATCTACATAAAATAGAAAAATTAGAATCCCAGGATATGGTCCCTACTTCTAATGAAAAAATGAAAATGACGAATGCAGAAAGAAATACAGAAAAATTGAAGACTAAAAAACCTGTTTTCTCTTATGACCCTCATACAAAAGGTAAAGATTTTATCTAATCACTATAAAACTTAGCTTTTAAATGCACTCATTTGCGATTTAAGCTCAAATTCACACTGGGAGGTACAGAACGAGTGTCTACGAGTGAAATCGCTGAAATTCGCGCTTAGACCCTCTGAAAAACAGCTTTTTAGGCTGTGAAGTCTAAATAAGCGTAAATTACATGCAGAAAATTGAGTCTAGATCGAGCGCAGCGAGCAAAAAAGCTCTATGAGCGAAGCGAATGCATCGTGCTTTTGCTTTTTATTGAAGTCACAACGAGATTAGCCAAAAAATTGTCCCAACGAATCGAGCGAAAGCGAGATTCAATAGAGTTTGAGCGTAGCGAAAACCAAGGGCAATTTTTCACTCCTTGGGCTTTTAATTATTTTAAAGTTTTTAAATGCTTTTAGATATGCTGAAAGCCTTTGTTCACAATACTTTTAAGGGTTATATGACACCGTTTACCTGCAATATGACACCGTTTACCTTGCAATATGACACCGTTTACCTTGCAATATGACACCGTTTACCTTGCTTATAGCACTAAAATTAATTATTGTGTCATAGCATAATAATTAATACTGGTGCTTCATGAGAGAATTAGTGGTAAAAGACAATGCCTTAATCAATGCAAGCTATAACTTGGATTTAGTAGAACAACGTTTAATTTTATTGGCTATTGTTGAAGCAAGGGAAAGTGGGAAAGGGATTAATGCTAATGATCCCCTTGAAGTACATGCCGAAGGCTATATCAATCAATTTGGTGTACATCGCAATACTGCC
>NZ_VPEU01000120.1:0-1866 GCF_013416975.1 Acinetobacter sp. YH18001
CGACGCTCTTCCGATCTAAAACTAATGGAGGTAGCAATGGATCGAATTGCAATTATTGGTGCTGGCCCAAGTGGCATGGCCCAATTAAGAGCGTTTCAGTCAGCAAAGGCCAAAGGTCTACAAGTTCCTGAAATTGTATGTTTCGAAAAACAAAATGATTGGGGCGGGCTATGGAACTATACTTGGCGCACTGGTATAGATGAACATGGGGAACCTGTCCACGGCAGTATGTACCGCTATTTATGGTCAAATGGCCCCAAAGAAGCGCTAGAATTTGCCGATTATACTTTTGATGAACATTTCAAAAAACCAATCGCTTCATATCCACCACGTGCAGTACTGTGGGATTACATCAAAGGCCGTGCAGAAAAAGCACAGGTCAAAGATTTAGTTCGTTTCAATAGTGCCGTTCAGCATATTGCCTATGATGAAACAACGCAAAAATTCACGGTAGATGTCGAAGATTATGCACAACAACAGCACTATTCAGAACAATTTGATTATGTTGTCGTTGCATCTGGACACTTCTCTACCCCACGTGTTCCTGTTTATGAAGGCTTTGATCAATTCCATGGTCGCATTTTGCACGCACACGACTTCCGTGATGCGCTGGAATTTAAAGGTAAGTCTGTGTTATTGGTTGGCAGCAGCTACTCTGCCGAAGACATTGGTTCACAATGTTATAAATACGGTGCTAAGCAAATTTACAGTTGCTATCGCAGTAAAGCCATGGGTTTTAAATGGCCTAAAAACTGGTCTGAAAAGCCACAATTACTGCGTGTAGATGAAAATACTGCTTATTTTGGTGATGGAACATCTGCCAAAATTGATGCCATTATTTTATGCACAGGCTATTTGCACCACTTCCCATTTATTGAAGATAACCTACGCCTCAGAACACATAACTGCCTTTATCCGCAGGGTTTATATCAGGGTGTGGTGTGGGAAAAGAATCCTCGCTTGTTCTACTTGGGCATGCAAGATCAATGGTACACCTTCAATATGTTCGATGCGCAAGCATGGTTTGTCCGTGATGTGATTTTGGGCAAAATTACTTTACCAAGCACGGCAGAAATGCAGAGCCATACGCAGACCTTACATGAAAAAGAGCAGCGCCTATTGAACGATGAACAATCTGCCCGCTTCCAAGGCGATTACATCAAACGCCTGATTGCGCAGACGGACTATCCATCATTCAATATTGATGCAGTGCATGATATTTTCATGCAATGGAAAAAGCATAAAAAAGAAAACATTATGGGCTTTAGAGATAAAGTCTATCGCTCAGTAATGACTGGAAAAATGGCTAAGCCACATCACACGCCATGGTTATATGCGCTAGATGATTCTTTAGAAAACTATTTGGAAGATGAAGCACAACGTGAAGCGATGTAAGGCTTAATCACAAAAAGCCACACAATACGCAGCAAAATAGCCAACAAGCCCCATAAGTTATGGTCATGGGGTTTGTTGTTTGGACTGCCACCACTCTCCGAGACAAATAAGGCCGTACAGCCTTTACGACGTAACAACCCTGATGAACATGAACCTGTTCCTTAAAATGTAGTCAAACATAGTCAAGGACTAATTCGCACTCTGTTAATGTCTTGTTGCCAAACGTGTAACTAGAGCCTGAGTCGGTCAGTTCCGACTTATAGCGATCAGTCCGTTCTTGCAATATACGCTTTACAGTTTTGTAAGGCGTATAACGACTTATCTCATTGTCGTTTAATCTTGCAAGCACGTTTCTCGCAGCATTCCAATCAGCTTGCACAACTTCCTCATTAAAACGATGAAAGCGATCTCCCTTGCGTGTGCCTATTAAAAGCCCACGTAAGAAAGAATCACTTTGCGAAGTGTATGCAG
>NZ_VPEU01000121.1:0-1851 GCF_013416975.1 Acinetobacter sp. YH18001
ATTTAATGTCTTATATGTACCATATTTGAGTCCTCAGCAGGTATGGCTCTGGCTGAATGCGATTTGGCAGTACTATTTAGGAACTAAATGATTGGTGACGTTTAATTACACAACATAACAAAAAATATTCTCAAAACAAGGAAAAGTTATTTTAAGTAATAAAGCCCAAAGGGATAAAATTACTTAAAATCTATGACCAATCTTTACGCTATAGCCCAGTGCATTATTAGATTTAAAGTCAGCATCATAACGATCCGTACCAAACCAGCTAGCGGATTGTGCTTTCGCGTCCCCTAACCAAAAATATCGAGCTCCTACTTGAAGAAAAGATTTTTCAGTAGGACTGTACTGTCCACCTAGCCCAGCACTCCAATAACCTTCTGTTGGACCTAAAGTCGAAGTTGGATTTCCTGCTCCAGAATCCCATCCACCTAATAAGGAGATGGCCCATTTGTCATTTAGTTTACGTGCCACACCAAAATTTGCGGAGTATTGATCTTTTTCATATGCAATAAGATCAAAGCCACGAGGAGTACCTGCAACTGCCTCAGTTAAGGCTGAAGATAACTGACCAAATTTATGTGGTCTAATACTAAATTTTGACCAATCCACCCATCTTAAATTGATGAAAGCTAAGGTGTTTTCCATAATTCCGCTTTGAAAATCTAGATTGATAGATTGAGGGGTAGTAATTTTTGTTTTGCCTTCAGTGTAAGTAAAATTAGGTCCAAGTGCTGGTACGCCGATATAACCAATAAGTAGGTTATCCGCTAGTGGTGTATTTTCTTCTACATCTACTTCATAGTCGATTTCAGAGCGATAAGTTAATGAAGCTTTAAGAGCTATTTCTGGGATTTGAAAAGCTATCCCCCCAAGCCATCCGAATTCAGATTTCTCTGGAATAGAAGCATTGTATCCATTATAAGTTTCACCCGTATCTTTATCAGTAAAGGTAGAACACAATAAACTTAACTTATCACTACACATATGACCACCTAATGGTCCATATACAGAGCCTCGCAACTGAAGATCACCCTTTACTGTTTGATATACAGGTCCGGCATAAATATTCCAGTTCTCATTAGGTTGATATCCCATAATAAATGATAAATTCTGGGTAGTGACTTCAACATTTGTCCCTTCATCTCCTCTATGAAATGCACCTGATTCTAAAATATCTTGAGCAAAATTTGATGTAGGAGGCACAACAGTATGTTTTTGATCGCCAGATGAATAATTAGCTTTAGCTCCAAAGGGTTGATCATAAATCAAACCAAAAGAAATATTTTCATTAGCCTGGATTTTCAGGGCAAAATTAGTGAAGTAAAAACTCTCTGCCATATCACTAATTTTTGAATTAGCTAAATCAGTTCCAACTTTTCTCGTATCTGTTGATGGAGTATTCCATCCATCTCTCATTTGACCGGATACATCAGCATCTAGTACTGAAATACTGGCATCAAAATAATTTCCTGGTTGTAAAAATGCAGAGATAGACTGGCCTGAACGATCCATAGCTGCCGCTAACGCTCCAGTACTAGGCAAACTAATTAGTAAAATAGTACTAGCAAGAGTTGTTAGTTTCATTTGTTTTCCTTACTCATTTTTATTAATCACAATCTTTGTGACTCAGTTTTTATACACATGTATAAATGCGATTATTTCGCACAACCTAACATAAGAATTACGAAATTAATAACTTTTTTACATAAAAAGTGACATAACAACCTTGTGTTGGAATCTCTGACACGGATGAAACAAATTGAACTCGCGTGGGCCAGACGCTCACGACGTTAAATCAGGACATTATGCGTTTAAGCAGTTTAAAACTTTCAGGCTTTAAATCTTTTG
>NZ_VPEU01000122.1:0-1797 GCF_013416975.1 Acinetobacter sp. YH18001
TAAATCAATTATTTAAGCTAAATCATAAAGTTATTTAAAGATAAAATTAAGAAACATCAATTTTTAGTGGAGATTTTGCCACTTTAACTATTATTAAAGGTATAGATATGCTTAAACAAAGTATCAGCTTTCTCTAGGAAATAAAGATAAGTTTGACGGTTTTATTTGTTCAACTGACCAACAAAAAAAAGACTTATTAGAGCGCTTTGGGAGGGATTTGCAGATATGGGTAATTCCACCTGCTTATTCAGAAACTCAAGATCATCAAGGGGAGGTTATACTAGAAAATCGATTCAGGATTATTTCTGTTGGCCGATACTATGTTGAAAAAAGGTTACATCATATTATTGAAGCGGTTGAGTTATTAAAAGAAGATTACCCAAATATTCAACTTGATCTATATGGTTTTGGTGACGCACGCGATAACTTTGTATATGAAAAAAAAATCAGACAATATGTCCTTGATCATCAACTGGAGAAAAATGTTCACTTTAAAGGCTATGTACAAAATATTTTAGACCATATCGCTGAAGCAACGGTATCTGTTGTGACAAGCACCCTTGAAGGGTTTTGTATAGGGATATTAGATAGTTTAGCTGTGGGTACCCCAGTGGTGGCTTATGACATCAAATATGGCCCTAATGAAATAATTGAAGATGAATATTCAGGGTACTTAGTAGAAGATGGGGATATTGAAGCATTAGCATTAGCGATAGAGAAGACTCTTTTAAATAATGTTATGCGAGATAATGCAAAAGAGTCTGCTAAAAAATATTCACTTGAATTAAATAAACAAAAATGGATGAACCATTTATTGGAATTAAGCAATGTTTAATGTCATTGTAAAAAAAAATGAACAAGAAACTGATTATTCGTATGCGAATAATATTGATTTTAATAACTTAAATCAGGGGTTGGGGCCACTTTTTGTACTATACATAGTCTTTGATCTACTGGAAAGTCGAAAAATCAGCATTGATGATGTTATAGAGGTTAATGATATCGCGCTGAAAGAGAAAGGTAAGGGAGTAGTTGGTTATCAAAGAACAGACACAATTAGCTTATTACAAGTCCTTAGTAATTTTAAAGTTACAGCAGGTGTAGACTCGTTATTTTTATTGGCAAACCATGTCTATATAAAAACACAAAAGAAAATGAGTGAATATTTTAATGATTTAATATTACAATATGGCCTAAACCAAGGTTGTGCACTTAATTTATCAGGTAAATCAAACTCTAAACTAAAGCAAGTGTATAGCTTAAAAGATGTTGAAGTGATTGCAATACTCCTTACTCGTATTAATCCTTTTTATAAAAATGTACTTAGTTTAAGTAAAATATTTTATAAAGGGAAAAACTTTTTCGCAAATACCTATTTACTAGATTTAAATAAAATCACATATTTTTTTAGTTTTTTGAATGTATCAATTGCTTGGCATCAAACTAGTTTTAATACTTTTACCATCATTATAAGTCAAGGGCTTAATCAAGTATTTCAACAGGATTCTGTTATTGAGCGAATTCTACTTAATCAACCTCTAGATGTAATAGCAAATATTGAAATTAATACAGAATTGAATAAATCTAATGTTGTAATGAATATTATTGGTGATACGTATTTAGGCGAGTACTATACAGAAAGACGTCGCAAGAGACAAAATTCCTTTGATCCTTTAATTCAGATTGAAAATGATGAAGCTGACAATGATGACAGTTTTGAATACGTCAGCTAAATCGACCCAAAGCAGAGTTTAGGCTCTGCTTTTTAGCTTTTCAAAGTATCGGGATTGAGTTCAA
>NZ_VPEU01000123.1:0-1748 GCF_013416975.1 Acinetobacter sp. YH18001
TGGAAATGGTTGCTTTGACTTCGACCTGAGATTTCACCGGCTCGGCTGGCTTCTGCCCGTTTTTGATCATCTCAATGCGGGCCTGACGTAACCAGTCGGCATAAGCGGTCAGATCACCGTCAAATTCACGGCATTGACCATTATGTACCAGCAGCAATTCATCACAGACACTGGCAATCAGCTGGCGCTCATGCGATACCAGCACCACAGCACCTTCAAAATCCTGCAAGGCCATGGTCAATGCATGACGCATATCCAGATCTAAATGGTTGGTCGGCTCATCCAGAATCAACACGTTTGGACGCTGCCAGACAATCAATGCCAGAGCCAGACGGGCACGTTCACCGCCTGAGAAACTTTCACTTGGCGTATCCATGCGTTCGCCGCTAAAACCAAAACTGCCCAGGAAAGAACGCAGGCTGGCTTCACTGATTTTTTTATCGGCAATACGGGCCAGCTGTAACATCGGGCTGGCATTGCCATCCAGTGCATCCATTTGGTGTTGGGCAAAGTAGCCAATATTGAGCAGTTCTGAATCTTTACGCAGACCCTGAAGCAATTTTAAATCACCGACCAGCGATTTAATCAGGGTGGATTTACCGGCACCATTCATCCCGAGCAAACCAATCCGGCTGCTTGGCGTGATCTGTAAATTGACATTGGTGACAATCAGCTTGTCACCATAACCAATATCGGCATGTTCCAGTTGCAATAAAGGCGAACTCATTTTGGTCGGTTCACGGAAACTGAAGGTAAATGGTGTATCAACATGGGCAGCAGACAGTTCCTGCATACGCTCCAGCTGTTTGATCCGGCTCTGTGCCTGCTTGGCTTTGGTGGCTTTCGCTTTAAAACGGTCAATATATTTTTGCAGATGTGCGCGGGTTTCCAGCTGCTTTTCATAAGCCTGTTGCTGCTGCGCCAGACGTTCACTGCGGGTGCGCTCGAAGGTCGAGTAGTTACCGGTATATAAAATCAGTTCCTGATTTTCAATATGTAAAATATGATCGGTAATCGCATCGAGGAAATCCCGGTCATGCGAAATCAGCACCAGCGTACCTTCATAGGCT
This sequence comes from Acinetobacter sp. YH18001, assembly GCF_013416975.1. Taxonomy (NCBI): domain Bacteria; kingdom Pseudomonadati; phylum Pseudomonadota; class Gammaproteobacteria; order Moraxellales; family Moraxellaceae; genus Acinetobacter; species Acinetobacter sp. YH18001. Next base: position 1,071 of record NZ_VPEU01000123.1, read on the forward strand.
TTCAGCCAGTCTTCGAGCCAGAGAATGGCATCCAGGTCTAAATGGTTGGTCGGTTCATCAAGAAGGAGTAAATCGGAACGGCTCATCAGGGTACGCGCCAGATTCAGGCGCATGCGCCAGCCACCAGAAAAACTTGAAACATCCAGTTGGGATTGATGTTCAAAAAAGCCCAGACCGGCCATCAGTTGCGAAGCTTTGGCCGGCGCAGAATAACCTGAAATTTCATCAAAACGGCCATATAAATGGGCCAGTTCTGCATCATCCAGCTGATCTGGCTGCTCCAGTTTCTGCTGAATATCCCAGTATTCTTCATCGCCCGACAAGACGAAATCAATGGCTTTCATATTCAGCGCTTTGATTTCCTGTGCCATATGCGCCACGGTCCAAACCGCAGGACGGGTCAACGAACCGGTGTCTGACTCCATGCCACCGAGCAAGGCTGAAAACAGGGTCGATTTCCCGGCACCATTGACACCGGTTAGGCCAATTTTCCATCCTGGGTGTAACTGCATCGACGCTTTTTGAAATAAAACACGTCCACCGCGACGTATAGATAACTGGTCTAACTGAATCATTGAGAAATCAAAGCTAAGAAATAAGATGCGCCTATTCTAAAGGAAAGCCTTGTGAAAATGAAAAATCTTGCGACTTTTACTGAAATGAGCCAGCTTTTAAATA
>NZ_VPEU01000124.1:0-1699 GCF_013416975.1 Acinetobacter sp. YH18001
GAGAAACAGAATAAACGTTCCCGTGCCAAGAAAAGTATGCCGAGCCGTAAAGCTCAGAAAGCTGTTATTGGACAAAGAAATTTAAATCCTGTGCTTGACTCTTGTGGTTAAAAACAGGACATTTTAAGGCACTGTTGCAAATAGGCTGACATGATAAGCTAAATATCTTATTTATTTCGAGATACAGCAGATGAATCCCTTCCACGGTCGGCACTTTCAAGGTGAAATCATTCTTTGGGCTGTTCGTTGGTATTGTAAATATGGCATCAGCTATCGTGAACTTCAGGAAATGCTCGCTGAACGTGGAGTGAATGTTGATCACACCACAATTTATCGCTGGGTTCAGCGTTATGCTCCAGAAATGGAAAAACGTTTACGTTGGTATTGGCGTAATCCTACAGATCGACATTTATGGCATCTGGATGAAACTTACGTAAAAGTGAATGGCAAATGGGCATATCTATACCGTGCAGTTGACCAACGTGGCCATACTCTTGATTTCTATCTTTCTGCTAGACGAAATACCCATTCAGCTTATTGTTTTCTTGGTAAGATTTTGAATCATGTCAAAAAATGGCAGATTCCACGAGTCATAAACACTGATAAGGCTCATACCTATGGCCGTGCTTTGTCGCGACTAAAACAGGAAGGAAAGTGTCCTGAAGACCTGGACCATCGACAGATTAAATACAAGAATAACGTGATTGAATGTGATCATGGCAAGCTCAAACGGATCATCAAGGCTACGTTGGGATTCAAGTCTATGAAAACGGCTTATGCCACAATTAAAGGAATTGAGGTTATGCGTGCTCTACGCAAAGGACAAGCTTCATTATTTTATAACGGTAATATTCTAGGAGAAGTTTGGCTAGTAAATAGAGTTTTCGGTCTCTAAGCTTTTTTGAAGGGAAAATCATCGACTCAGATCCCTATTTGCAACAGTGCCGTTGTTAGTGGTTTGACCCACTAACAACTAACACGTTGGCTATTCATTGAGTAAATCCTAAACTCAACTAATTCTTTTATTTATCAGACAACCATTTTTCGACATTCGACGGCACATTCACGGCAAGCATCAGCACATTGCTGGCAGTGTTGATGCTCATGTTGGCTACATTCATCTGCACAGTATTCACAAGCCTTGGCACAAAGCTCACAAATTTCTTTCATAAAAGGAGATTCATTTTGCTGCATACGAGCACAGAGCTGACAAATATCTGCACAATCTAGACAACGCTGAATACATTCTCGCATCATCTCCAGATTTTCTTCTTTTAGACAGGCATTTGCACAACTGGCACAGGTAAGGGAACAGCTCATACATGCCTTTGCGCAATCTGAAAATTGGATATCGTTCATCATACTTACCTAAAGTCACTTGATTTAGGAATAAGCTAATCAAAAAAAAAGATATACACTAGGACGATTAGGTAAGGGAAAGTAAAATAGTCATAGATTTTGTTAAATGGTTTTAGGAGAGTGTAAATAAAACTGTGTAAACGCTTAAACTATCCCTCAACGCTGTTGGGGGGCAACACAGGTGTTTACCATGAAAGATGAAGCAATGCTGGCTGAACCGTACCGGGTTTGTCGGAGAGTCAATATTCTGAGAGACTATCCCGATGACAAAATTAAAATATACCCCTGAAATCAGAGAAAGAGCGGTTCAATTATTGATTGAATCCGAGAAAGATTATCC
>NZ_VPEU01000125.1:0-1696 GCF_013416975.1 Acinetobacter sp. YH18001
TGACTTGAATGAAATTCAAGTCGTAAGTGCGCATTTCATGAAAAACACGATAGCATATAGCTCGCTTGAACTCTAGTTCATAGAGCCTTATGCTTGAGTGGTTTTCTATATCCCGAAATTAACCGTTATGACAAAATCAACTGAAAATATTGAAAAGAAAATTGAAGCCCAGTTGGAGAAGCTGAAACAGTTAAAAGCTCAGAAACAGGCTATTGAAGCAAGAGAAAGAACAAAGCAGAAAGAGCAAGAACGCAAGGATGATACTCGGCGTAAAATCTTACTTGGTTCTTACTTGATTAAAAAAATGCAATCCAATGAAGCCAACAAAGAAAAAATACTCGCTGAACTTAATGATTATTTAATAGAGGATCGGGATAGAATACTTTTTGATTTACCTTCGATGAATAACAATTAAGCTGGATATTCTTTATGAAATATAAAATTTTAATGTCTTTATTAACAATGTCAGTTATTACCCTTACTGCATGCAGCAAAAATAAAGAAGAACCAGAACATGTAAGAGTGCAAGCATCGTCTCCTGAGATTGTGGAAGAAGTACGCCAAGAAGCGCAACAAGTACCTGCTCCGCAAGAAATTACAGACGAAGACCGTGAACGTATGAAAAAAGAACTCCAAGATTCATCACGATTTGAAAGTAAAGATACTGCCAATAAGTCGGGCGAAGAAGTAAATGCGGAACTGATTAATCAGTTAGATTCGATAGGACAGCCAGCCAAAGAATAAAATTAAAAAAAAGGAGCTGAAGCTCCTTTTTTTTAATTACCAAATCCTGCCTTTTTTAAGCAAGGGTATAACTCTCTGAATTTTTCAGGCTCTAAAAGCATGTCTGCAATACGAATAGCAAACTGCTGATAGCTTTCTGTACCTTGAGAATATGCCCCCATTTCAGGCATTTCAGACAGTTTGTTTGCAAATAAATGACGTTGGGAATCGGTCATTTTGATGAAAAAATCAGGGGTATTGGGATCTCGTTTAGTTTCAATTTTAGGTTGTACTTTTTGCTTAAACTTGAATGAAAACCCTGTAATTGTACGCCCCTGCTTATGTTGCTCATAAGTTACGGTAATGTCTGTATGTTTGTTAAGTTGCTCAATAGCAATATGTAAAACTTTTTCTTTAAATTGCCCCATTCTTTGATATTTTTCATCTCCAACTCCAAGTTTTAAACGAAATTCATTTAAATCAATAATTGGTGTCTTCCCAGTACTACGCCACGCAATTAAAAGTTCGTATAGGCGAATAGCATAACCGCTTGTTAGATTGGCAACTTGTTTTAATTCGTAGCTTGTAAGGTGTTGTTCAAGATAAGTGATTAGGGGTAAGACCGCTGGAGCAAAAGTAAATTCTATAGTTGCAGAATTATCAATATAAGCAATATCAGACACCCAGCGAGTCGTTTTATGAGCAATACCTTTTTCTCTAGGTTCTTGATAGCTAAACTGTCTTGAGAATAAAGACTTACAGGCATCCTTTAGTGTTTCGTATGCTGTGCTATGGCTTACACCAAACGTATTAATATAACTTTCTGCTGTAATCTCAATTGGTTTATTGAGCGATATCATCGATTTTAGCTTGCATGTTGAGCCTCACTTTGATGAGATAAGAACCAAGCTCGGCATGCCGGGCCATAAGGTACATGCATAGTCTAAGGTCATGTAAAATCATGACATAATCA
>NZ_VPEU01000126.1:0-1657 GCF_013416975.1 Acinetobacter sp. YH18001
GATATATCCCAGGATTTTTAAGAATGTCGAATCAGTTTTTAGATTTAATTACTAAACGCCGTACTATTTATGCCATTGGCAAGAATATTGAACAATCTCCTGAACGTTTAACTGATTTAATTCAAACTGCAATTAAACAAAGTCCATCTGCTTTTAATTCTCAGTCTTCACGCGCCGTCATTTTATTCAACACAGAACATGAAAAGTTTTGGGGCATCGTTGCAGATAAATTAAAAAGTTATGCAAAAGATGAAGCAAGTGCAGCAAAAACCACTGCTAAAATGGCCAGCTTTGCTGCTGGTGTAGGTACGGTACTGTTTTTTGAAGATCAAACAGTGGTACAAGCGTTGCAGGAGCAATTCCCGTCTTATGCGGATAACTTCCCCATCTGGGCAGAGCATTCTACTGCGATTGCGCAATTTGCCACATGGACAGCATTACATACTGAAGGCCTAGGTGCATCTTTACAGCATTATAATCCGATCGTAGATGAGCAGGTGCATGCTGAGTGGGACATTCCAGCCAACTGGAAGCTTCGCGCACAGCTGGTCTTTGGTTCAATCGAAGGCGAAACACATGCCAAAGATTATCTTGCGGACGAAGAGCGTTTTAAAATTTTCAAATAAGCCTGAAATTCATATCTGCGCTTAAACAATTTTAAGCGCAGATATTTTAACATCTCGACGAAATCCTCATCAGCATTGCTAAAATTCAGTTAAAATAGCGTGCTAATGCAAATAAATGAGTAATATCGAATGTCGAAAAACATGCAAAATCTATCACCTTTACAAGAACTGATCGCAGAGCAAAAGTTACTTTGTGAAGAAGTAGGCTCAGCTTATGTTGAAGTCACGGGTGATGATGTTGTTGCTGTGGCCGTACATACCTTAAAGCAGGATCCGATAGTTGGTATTCGTAAAAAGCCTGAGACAGCGGAAAATATCAGCTGGTATATTTATGGCGGAGAACCTTCAAGTGAAGATGCTTTTGAAACGATGACCGTACGTGAATTACAGGACATCGCACCAGAAGTATTACCATATCTTGCTCTGGAAACAGGTTTTCGTTTCATGATTGATGCCGATGATTATGAAGATGTCTGGAAAGAAGAAATCTAAATGCTAAAAAAATCATCTTTCATTTGTGCAGGATTGTTATTCTTACTGAATAGCATGGTCTTTGCAGAACCACTTTCACAAAGTGCGTATGACCAGTTTATTTCAGAACAGACTAAAATCGTCAATGAAACCAAGCACATTTTAGATGAAGATGATCCAAAGGCCGATGCTAAAACCCAACGTCAGGCTTTTTGTAATCGACTGAAAGCCTATCAGGGCATTCAAAAAGTTTCTGAAGAAAATAACAGTCTGGATATGGCGCCCATGATGGCTATGGTCGCCAAAAGTTTTCTTGATCGACAGGATCAGAGCCTGAGTAAATCAGGAATGACCACCACTGTATTCTGTAAAAATAGGGACATTGAATAGGGTGAGTGGTACTTCTTTTAAGCGCAGCTTTTCATCACGCATTAATGAAAACATCTGCCTTGGTACGCAGGCTTCCAATATTGGCATTTTGTGCAGCAGCTTTTGCCATATTTATTGCATTTCGTACAACTTCATCATGCACGGTATTACTGGCTGTTGTTGCCTGTTCT
>NZ_VPEU01000127.1:0-1579 GCF_013416975.1 Acinetobacter sp. YH18001
CGCTTAAATGTTAATGCGATGACTTCAGGTCACTTAAATTATGGCCGTCTAGGTTACGAGGCTACAGTTAACGGTTTGGGTACACGTTTAGGTGCAAGTTACTCGATCCTTGATTATGAATTAGACAGCATAAAAGTTCAGTTATAAGAAATCCATCATATTATTTTCAAAAAGGAGCTACGTGGAATAGAATTAGTTCCTCATTTTTAGCAGTTAGGTATTTACCTGAAGGATTTATTTTTGATCAAGCAGGTGATTCTCTATTTACCTCTAATGATGATGATTTATTTTTGATGTTGGGTTTTATAAATTCAATTATTGGATTTAATCTAATGAGAATTTTATCACCAACTTTAAATGCCACAGCAGGTAGTATTGAACAATTTCCATATCCTGCAATTTGTAAAGATAAAATTAGTTTAATAGCTGATCGTGTAAAGAATTTAATTTCATATTCCACAGTCAATTGGGATTCCTACGAAACCTCATGGGATTTTAGTCAAAACCCTATCATTGGTACACACCAGCCAAATTTAGAAACAGCCTTTAATACATGGCAACAGCAAAATGCTAACGCCGTCGCTGAAATGAAACGCTTGGAAGAAGAAAACAATAAGCTGTTTATTGATGCTTATGGTTTACAGGATGAACTGACGCCTGATATACCCGATAAGCAAATTACCCTCACCCGTGCCGACCGTGAAAAAGACAGCCAGCGTTTAGTCTTTTATGCACTTGGCTGCATGATGGGACGTTATAGTCTGGATGAACCCGGGCTGATCTATGCCCATGCAGGCAATCAAGACTTTGATACCAGTCGTTATCAAACATTCCCAGCCGATGCGGATGGCATTATTCCACTGACCGAAATGCACTGGTTTGAAGATGATGCAACCCATCGTATTGGAGAGTTCTTAGCTGCGGTTTGGGGTAAAGACACGCTAGAGGCCAATATGTTGTGGCTGGCAGAAAGCTTGGATAAAAAAGCTAGTGAAACAGCGGAAGATACAATCCGTCGTTATCTTGCTAGTAAATTCTATAAAGACCACATGCAAACCTATAAAAAGCGTCCGATCTACTGGTTATTTAGCAGTGGTAAACAGGGTGCTTTCCAGGCGTTGGTGTACTTGCACCGCTATAACGAAAGTACTTTGGCACGTATGCGTACTGAATACGTCATGCCACTCATTTCAAAAATGGCGGCTATGGTTAATTCTTTGCAAAGTGAAATCGAAAACAGTGATTCTGCAGCTGAAATCAAACGTAAAGAAAAAGAACTACAAAACTTGCATAAGCAACAGGCTGAACTGAGTAGCTTTGAGGAAAAACTGCGTCACTATGCTGATCAGCGTATTTCACTGGATCTAGATGATGGGGTGAAAGTGAACTACGGCAAGTTTGGGGAATTGTTGGCTGAAGTCAAAGCGATTACGGGGGAAAAATAATGAATGCTTTCATTTCCTTTGACATCTTCTCCGACAATATATTGAAAACCCTTACGGTTCAGCTTGTGGCACATACGCTGGTACCAGCCTTTAAAGCCCTGTGTGTCTTCCTCGGGATTATAGTAAAAAGCATT
>NZ_VPEU01000128.1:0-1470 GCF_013416975.1 Acinetobacter sp. YH18001
AATAGCTTTTTTTTTGGGAGGACACTGTGATGCTAGCTTTTGTTTTCACCTAAATCCTGTTTGCTGCATAAAAAATTTCAAGAGCTAAACAGGAGTAAATAAAAATGAGTTTAATTATTAAAGCGAGAAACATACGCTTGGATTATGCTGGGCGTGATGTTTTGGATATTGATGAATTGGAAATTCACTCTTATGACCGTATTGGTCTTGTGGGTGATAACGGAGCAGGAAAGAGTAGTTTACTCAAAGTACTTAATGGCGAAATTGTTTTAGCCGAAGCGACATTACAGCGTTTTGGTGATTTTGCACATATCAGCCAACTGGGCGGAATCGAAATAGAAACGGTCGAAGACCGGGCAATGTTATCTCGCCTTGGTGTTTCCAATGTACAAAACGACACAATGAGTGGCGGAGAGGAAACTCGTGCAAAAATTGCTGCCGCATTTTCCCAACAAGTACATGGCATTCTAGCGGATGAACCAACCAGCCACCTTGATCTCAATGGAATAGATCTACTTATTGGTCAACTTAAAGCATTTGATGGAGCATTACTTGTTATCAGTCATGACCGATATTTTCTTGATATGGTTGTAGACAAGATATGGGAGTTAAAAGACGGTAAAATTACGGAATATTGGGGTGGTTACTCGGATTACTTGCGTCAAAAAGAAGAAGAGCGACAACACCAAGCCGTAGAATATGAGCTGATGATGAAGGAACGGGAGCGATTAGAATCTGCTGTGCAAGAAAAACGCCAGCAAGCTAATCGATTAGACAATAAGAAAAAAGGAGAAAAATCCAAAAACTCTACCGAAAGTGCTGGACGACTTGGGCATGCAAAAATGACTGGCACCAAGCAAAGAAAACTGTATCAGGCAGCTAAGAGTATGGAAAAGCGTTTGGCTGCATTAGAAGATATTCAAGCACCAGAGCATTTGCGTTCTATTCGTTTTCGTCAAAGTTCAGCCCTAGAACTGCACAATAAGTTCCCGATTACGGCAGATGGTCTGAGCTTAAAATTTGGTAGCCGTACTATCTTTGATGACGCTAACTTTATAATACCGCTTGGCGCTAAAGTCGCTATAACTGGATCGAATGGAACAGGGAAAACGTCCTTGTTAAAAATGATATCAGAACGTGCTGATGGATTAACCATATCTCCAAAAGCTGAAATTGGCTACTTTACACAAACAGGATATAAATTTAACACGCATAAATCTGTGCTCTCCTTTATGCAGGAAGAGTGCGAGTACACAGTTGCGGAAATTCGTGCAGTATTGGCTTCAATGGGGATCGGAGCGAATGATATTCAAAAAAACTTATCCGACTTATCGGGAGGTGAAATCATCAAACTGCTTTTATCCAAAATGCTTTTAGGAAAATATAATATTTTGCTTATGGATGAACCAGGAAACTATCTTGACCTAAAAAGTATTGCCGCATTAGAAACAATGATGAAGTCCTATGCAG
>NZ_VPEU01000012.1:0-67223 GCF_013416975.1 Acinetobacter sp. YH18001
AGTCTGGGCCGTGTCTCAGTCCCAGTGTGGCGGATCATCCTCTCAGACCCGCTACAGATCGTCGCCTTGGTAGGCCTTTACCCCACCAACTAGCTAATCCGACTTAGGCTCATCTATTAGCGCAAGGTCCGAAGATCCCCTGCTTTCTCCCGTAGGACGTATGCGGTATTAGCATCCCTTTCGAGATGTTGTCCCCCACTAATAGGCAGATTCCTAAGCATTACTCACCCGTCCGCCGCTAGGTCAGTTACCGAAGCAACTTTCCCCGCTCGACTTGCATGTGTTAAGCCTGCCGCCAGCGTTCAATCTGAGCCATGATCAAACTCTTCAGTTTAAAATCAGTAGTACCTTTAAAGGGTACCAATCTTGGCTCATCAATTTTCTGACAAATATTTCTCAAATAAACTTCGAGTAATTTCTACCATCAATCAATGAAAATAATTTCGATCGATCAACCAGTAAAAATCCACACAAGTTGTTCTTCATAAGCTCTTAATGATCTTCTTGCTGATTCGTCACCAGCAAGCTAGGTCGGCTATATTACACTGAATTTCTAAAGTGTCAATCCGTAATTCAAATTAATTTAAACTTATCCAACAAAACCTAATCTTAACACTTCGTGCTAAGTTACTGTTTTATCAGAAGTTTTAATCTTCATCACTGCCGATGGATGTGCATTCTACAGGATTTCAGAGCGCTTGCAACACCTTTTTCAAGAAAATTATTTTGCATGTACATTTTTTACTCTTTTTGTGTATTTTCATTCATTTTTTATACAAATTTGCTTAAATGATGTCTATTCGTGAATATAACGTTTATTATTTTTATACTAATAAGTAGTGCTCCTTACTCAGACAAGGCCTCGGGTTTCCTTATGCATCGTTCTATTTACTTATCTATATGCTTATTTTCTCTAGTATCAAGCGTACATGTTTTCGCAGAGGTCAACACGGATGTGGAAAATGAATCTTTGAAAACGCCACTCAGAACCAAAATATCGGCCAAGGCACAACAATTACAGACACAGCTAAAAGTCGATGCCAGTGCAGCACAGGCTGAAGAAGTCAAAGATCCTTTCCAACCGTTAAATAGAAAGATTTATCAGTTTAATGATGCGATTGACCGTACTGTGGTACGTCCTATAGCTGTTCAGTATGTTGAGAAAGTTCCACAGGATGTCCGCGGTAGCTACACCAATTTCCGTAATAACCTGGGTGAACCCTGGAATGTAGTCAATCAGCTGATTCAGGGCCGTCCGACCCGCGCAGCAAAATCCTTGGGACGTTTTACCATTAATACTTTAACGACCTTAGGTTTGGCTGATCCGGCACGTCGCCTTGGTTTAAGTCATGAAGACGAGAGATTTGGAACTACTTTGGGTTATTATGGTGTTGCGTCTGGTCCTTATATTATGTTGCCATTTTTAGGCCCAAGTTCAGTGCGTGGGGTGATTGGTACTGCTGTAGATAGTCAAACCCGCCCACAAAAATATCTTCTCGAAGATGAAGATGGGCTTTACTGGACCGACCAGTTCTGGCGTGCCATTGATAACCGCTCGGAAATACTGGATGTTGAAGGGGTGCTGACCGGTGATCGTTATGCCCAGATTCGGGATATTTACTTGCAACGCACCAATTACGCGATTGCTGAAAAGAAAGGTACAGAACAAGATACCCTATTCCTAGAAGATGACTTCGAAGAAGATAGTTCTGAAGATATACCTTTTGATGAGAACAATATTGAATCTTCAGAAGAAGATCTTTAAGTTCATGCTTGATGTATGATTGCTAGTGAAATCTGTTCGCTAGCAATACCTTGCTTGTTATAGTACATCGTATAACCAACCCTGAGATCGAATCACTTTTTTATGTATTTCATTCAACCGACTCGTGATATTCCCTATTTAGATCAGGTACTTGATACGCTTCCGCATATTCAGATGATCTATCTGGATGATCATGAGCTGTATGATTCTACGATTATCGCAATTGCAGATGTACATGACTATCTGAAATATAAGTGGAATCTGCCTACCATTGTGCTGGCCTTAGAGCATGAAGGCACAGCGTTGGCTCAGGCTTGGGAGCAAGGGGCGCTGGCAGGCTGGATCTGGAATAAACTTCCTGAAAATCCTGACCTGGCGCTGCAAAAAATTGATGCGCAATATAAACGTAACCAGGATAGCCGTGATCTGCCTTCTGCGGCAGAACTACAAAAAAGATTGTTACCCAACCCGATTAAACTGACCAATTATGAGGTCGAAACTTATTTTCAGCCTTCAGCCTATCTTTCAGGAGATTGGTATGATTACTGGAAAATTAGCGACAAAGAAGTGATTTTCTATTTGGCCGATGTATCTGGACATGGCGTCACCAGTAGTTTACTCACGTCCTGGATGGCTGCTTTTCACGGTCGCTCCAAAACGCCGCGCGAGCTGATTAAAAAGCTTAACGGCATGCTAATGCAGGAAAATATTGAAAAGCACATCACCATGATTGCCGGGATTTTAAATCTGGAAACCCATGTATTAAAATGGTCCAGTGCCGGACATTATCCCCCACCGATTATATTTGAACCCAATCAAGAGCCTAAGATTTTCTCTACCAGCAGCTTCCCTTTAGGTCTGACCGAAGAGCTTGAGGTTGAAGAAAACGAATGGGTATTAAGCCCTAATGCCCGTTTTATCATCTGTTCAGATGGTGCACTGGAACCCTTTGATGGTGGATTAAATGAGCAATTTTCGCAATTATTACATCACTTGCAGAATGAGTCATTTCAGGCTCCAGAACATGTGGCCGACGATATCGCCTTTTTAAGCTTTATCCGCGTAAATTAGCAGTATATTTACAGACTTTATAAGCACTTAATTTGATTACCACTTTCAGCTACTTGAGTATCAATACACCCTATGGGATAATTTAATATCCTTCTCTGCAAATGGCATTTATATGTCAACAGGTCATGTTGAATATGCAAGTCTGAATGGAACGCATATTTTTAAGCTTATCGGCGAAGTGCGTGCCCAATCTTGTATTAGTCTAGACAAATTACTGAACAAAATTGAACAGCAGGACAACGTAGTTGGCGCTATCGTTGATCTCACCGAAACCAGTTTTATTGACAGTACCGTACTGGGTGTTTTGGCCAAGTTAGGACTGAAACTCAAGCAAGTACATAATATCCAAGCTGTTATGCTTTCCACTAATTCCGACATTACTACTTTGGCCAACAGTATGGGACTGAGCCAGGTGTTTGTGATTCTGAATTATTGTGGCGATCCGAATGTCTGCACCCGTGCGCTGATGGAAGAACATGTCACGCATCAAAATATGCTAAATACCGTTCTGGATGCGCATAAAACCTTGATGAAGCTAAATCAAAGCAACCAGAATATGTTTGAACCTTTAGTCAAACAGTTACAGAAAGAGCAAGACAATTTAGATAAAATCTCCGAGCAAAAGGTATAACGACTATATAAGAGGACCGCATGACTTTACTTTCTGTTGCACAAATGAATTCTCAAAATGAAATTGACGCCAATTTTGTGGAGATTGAGTCTTTAATTCAACAAAGTAAGGCCAATGGTGCTGAGTTAATTGTTTTCCCGGAAAATTTCGTCTGTTTCGCAGCAGGCAAACAACGCGAAACTGCTGCACAATTTGAAGTCATTCAACAACGTCTGGAACAACTTGCCCATCAATATCAAACCTGGATTGTGGCCGGGACTTTGCCCTGCCCTTATCGTCCGGATGGCTCAATCATTCAAGATGGCCGGGTGCGTACTGTCAGTCTGTGTATCAGTCCTGAACGAACTGAAGCGCGTTATGACAAAATTCATTTGTTTGATGTGCAAGTCGGCGATGCCGTTGGTGGTTATCAGGAGTCCAAATTCTTTGAACCTGGTACAGAGGTGGTCGTCGCGAAAACTCCTTTTGGCAATATCGGCTTGATGGTCTGTTATGACCTGCGCTTTCCAGAACTGGCTTTAAGCTTACGTGCTAAGGGTGCAAACCTGCTGACTGCGCCTTCTGCATTTACCTATACCACCGGTGAAATGCACTGGCAGTTATTGCTGCAAACCCGTGCCATGGATAGCCAGTGTTCGGTACTTGGCGCTGCTCAACAAGGCTGGCATGGTGAAAAACGTCAGACTTGGGGGCATGCAGCTGCCACCAATAGCCGCGGCCAACTGTTGAATATGATCCATGCTGATGGCTCCCATTTGATTACGGTGGACTTTGATTTAAGTGAACAGCAAAAAATCCGTGAATCCATGCCTTTAATGCAACATCGTAAACTGCTACAACTTTCTTAAGAAACCTGCCCGGATACTTGCATAAATTAACAAAATCCCTGCTTATTCTTCAGGCAAAATCGCCGAGCATAGAAGCTCCATGAACAATAAATAGGGATTAAGCTCATGTCATTAGAAAAAGCCGTCTATACCGCACATGCCAAAGCCACAGGTGGTCGTGATGGCCGCGCCACCTCTGACGATCAGATTTTAGATGTACAATTGGCCGTGCCCAAAGAAATGGGGGGACCTGGTGGTGGAACCAACCCTGAACAGCTCTTTGCCGCAGGTTATTCGGCATGTTTCTTGGGTGCGATGAAATTTGTTGCCAATCGTGACAAACTGAATATGAGTAAAGATGCTTATATCGAGGGTGATGTAGGAATTGGTCCAATTCCGACCGGGTTTGGTATTGAGGTGACTTTAAATATCCATCTTGAAGGTATGGATCAGCAAGAAGCGCAAAAACTGGTAGATGCCGCGCATATTGTCTGTCCGTATTCAAATGCAACCCGCAATAATATTGATGTGAACTTAAACGTCATTACTTAATTTTTCGATTCAACCGCTATCCTGAAAAAATGCTTCAGGATAGCTAGAGCGCTATTATAAAATTTTAATCGCTGCATCTTCCCTTAAAGGCCAATTCTATTTTCAAAACAAAAGCAAAAATCTTAATACTTATATATAATGATTCTTATTTGCAATAATTTATTTTAAATCACCTTATGTTTAAATTATTTATCTCTAGTTCTCTCCTGTTCAGCATTGCGACTGCCTCTTTTGCAGAGCTGCAAATTTCAGAAAAAGTTCGCCCCCAAGTAAAATCTGTAGTTAATGCCGGGATTGAACGTCTGCCCATTCCTGCAACACCCAACAATATGATTCTGCCTGAATTTGGTAAAGGTATCATTGGTTGGGGTGCTGGCCCCAAAGATGCCGAAGTCCGTTTCCAGCGTGTCACCACAGCCGATGTTGAAAAAATGAAACAGGATGGGGTTACTTTAGAAATGGCGCAGGCCTGGCAGACCTTCTATGAAAATGAAACTCAGCGGAATCCGGGCAATCCGACTGCACCTTTTCGGGCCCAACTGATGAAAAAAATCGTCAGCCTCTGGTAAATATCCAGATATCCTGAGGATAAGTCATTAAAAGCAGCAGATTAAAAAATTATTCTGCTGCTTCATTGGTGACCCGTAATACTTCTTCAATGGTAGTTTTCCCTGCCAAAACTTTGCGCAGACCATCATCCCGAATCGAACCGGATTGCTGCCGTGCATAACTTTCTATTTCGTATTCGGCCGCATTGCCATGAACCAGACGGCGCATATGATCATCGACGGGCACAATTTCATAAATCGCAGTACGCCCGCTAAAACCAGTATTGCCACAGCGCTCACAACCCTGTGGTTGCGGCAGTCTTAAATCCTGTGGATGTTCAATATTTTCAAACAGTTTCTTTTCAAAAGCATCTGCTTCATGCCAGGTCGCGCAATGCGGACATAACGTTCTGACCAGACGCTGGGCAATTACCCCAATCAGGGAGCTTGAAAGCAGGAACGGCTCAATGCCCATATCTTTCAAACGCGTGACTGCACCAATCGCGGTATTGGTATGCAGGGTCGACAACACCAAATGCCCGGTCAAGGAGGCCTGCACCGCAATTTCTGCGGTCTCCAGATCACGAATTTCACCCACCATCACCACATCAGGATCTTGGCGCAGCATGGCTTTTAAGGCACGTGCAAAGGTCATATCCACTTTGGTATTCACCTGGGTCTGACCAATACCTTCCAGTTGATATTCAATCGGATCTTCAGCGGTGAGGATGTTTTTGGAACCATCATTCAGGTCAGAAAGTGCGGCATATAAGGTGGTGGTTTTACCCGAACCGGTGGGGCCAGTGACTAAAATAATGCCGTGTGGACGATGCACCAGAGTTTTCAGTCGATCATAGTCATTATTCATCAAGCCCAAATGGGTCATATTTAAACGACCGGCCTGCTTGTCCAGCAGACGCATCACCACACGCTCACCATGAGAGGATGGCAAAGTAGATACACGGACATCGACTTCACGTCCGGCCAGACGCAAGGAAATACGACCATCTTGTGGAATGCGCTTTTCCGCAATATCCAGTTTGGCCATGACTTTAATCCGCGAGACCAAAAGCGGCGCAAGTTCACGGCGCGGCTGGACAATTTCACGGAGCTGGCCATCGACCCGTAAACGTACCGACAGTTTTTTCTCAAAAGATTCAATATGAATATCGGAAGCCCCGACCCGAATCGCTTCAGACAATAATGCATTGATCAGTCGTACAATCGGCGCATCATCTTCCTGATCCATCAGATCTTCAGCTTCAGGTACGGAATCGGCCAGACTGAGTAAATCCGGATGATCTTCCAGACCCGCAGCCACCTGTTGTGATTCGCCGCTATCTCCGGCAAAACTGGAGCTGAGTAACTGGTTAAATTCCTGTTCGCTGCACAGCTGAAAATGAGCCGGATAACCGAGCAGACGGCGCGCTTCCTGCAATGCAAGCATCGAGGTATTGTCACGACGCAGAATAAAGGCCTGATCTCCCTCATAACGCAACAGCACACCATGGCGCTTGGCGAAGCTATATGGGATTTGTAATTGTTTAAGTACTTGCATCGTGAATTATAATAATGATGAAAAAATTTAAATTGAGTGTACTCTAAGCATATGACAGCGTGAAGTATGTTTTCAAAGATTTAGCAAGAAAGGGTGCCAACATTGCCGCAAGATAAAGATGAATTAATCCCGAATACAGCGAAAATGCGCTGGTGGGGAGAACAGATTTTTGAAATAAATCAATCCAAAGCCTGGCAGTTTGGTTCCTTGCTGTTTCGTCTGACTCGAGGCATTCAGGAATGGCGACTGGAATACTATCGTCCTGTGGTGCAATATGATTATGAGCAGCAATGGCATCAGATTGATGATCCGAACTTTGCCTTTCCAGCGCCGGTGCACATTGAACGTTATATGTTCAAATCCACCCAAAATAAATTACAGTTGATGCCACGTTTAGCAAACCGTTCGGTGGTGATCAAGCCGGTTGATCCGATTTATATTCCTGCCGGACAACGTGGTACGCTTTATATCAGCACGCCCTTATGGATTGCCGGTTTTGTCGAGGGTCAGCGCGAACCAATTTTTGATCTCCCTGTGATCTTGCCAAAAGACACTTGGTTTGGGCCCAATCATCGCTCAGGTGAAATCTGCTATGCCACTGCAGTCGATGGCAGAACTGAACTGAAACAATTGCATCCACGCGCTTTTCGTGCGGTTACACCGATTGAATTTCACAATACCAGTAACCAGCAATTGCGCTTTGACCGGATGAATGTCCCGGTGCCTGCCCTGCCGTTATTTTACAGTGAAAGTACCGGGCGCTTATGGACCTCGCAAATCCGGGTCTTGCATGAAGGTTCGGACCGCCCACCGCGTATTCGGGTGGAGAACCGTACCCCGCCAAATGCCGGTGAAGTCGCCTATCTGCATCCACCGCGTGATCCGGCGGGCGCTTTATTTAATATGTTTGATTCATTTTTCTAAGGGCGTCTGATGCCAAGTTCAAATATTCCGACCGAAGTCACCAACAGCCTGAAGGGAGTATTTACCAATATCAATACCGACCGTTTAACCGAAATTTTGGTCGCGGTGGTGTTATGTTTTATTGGTTTCCTGATTGCGCGCTTTATTTCCAATACCTTTATTCGGACCATTGGTGTACGTTTTAATGCCCATCAGAAGCTGGTCTGGCGCCGCGGGATTTTCTATTTTATTTTCCTGCTGTTTGTAATGGCCAGCCTGAAAGAAGCCGGTTTTAAACTGAGTGTCTTCCTCGGGGCTGCCGGGATTCTCACCGTAGCCTTGGGTTTTGCGTCACAAACCTCGGCATCCAACCTGATCAGCGGTCTGTTCCTGATTGGTGAGGGTTCTTTCGAAGTCGGCGATACTATTCAAATCACCTTGATTCGTGGGCATACCATTGAAGGTGAAGTGATTTCGATTGACCTGCTTTCAGTCAAACTCCTCACGCAGGATAATATCTATGTACGTTTGCCGAATGAACAGCTGATTCGGGCACCGGTACAGAACCTGTCAAAATTTCCGATACGGCGTATTCCGATTACGCTGGCGATCAATTTCCACGAAGATATTATTAAAGTACGAGAAGTGCTGCTGGATGTCGCCAATAAGTATCCATTAGTTTTGGCTGACCCGAAACCTGCAGTCACCGTTACCGCCTTTCGTGAATCATCCATCGAGTTGTTATTTGCGATCTGGTGCCAGCAAGAAAATTATCTGAAAGTACGCGATGAAATGCAGGAACGGATTCGTAATGGCTTTGTCGATAATCAGATTGAAATTCCAGTGCCGAAAATGGGCTTTGTCGACCATCCATTATCTCGCCCCTTAGAGAATGTTGATATTGACCAATATGCCAATGACAAGGCCCTCAAAAGAGAGCCTGATCTAAAATAACCCTTCGATTCCCTCTTCTTTTTAAAGGAGAGGCTTAGGGAGAGGATTCAATCAGTTTTCTCTGGCATCGGCGCAATATAAGCAATCAGCAGCATCACCCCACCTGCCAGCAAGAAGGAAATGACTCGCGTCAGGGTGCCAATATGCGACAGGTCAAAGAGCACCAATTTTAAGGTCACAACCACCAGAATACTGCCGCCTAAAATCCACATCGGCTTCAGGTTTTTTAAGGTTGCCGTCCACATGGTGATCCAGGCCAGTAATACCCAAAGTACAGTCAAGCTGAGTTGCACCGTCGCATTACCCCATAGCTCCATATCATTAAACGGCGTGTGTAAATACACATGTAAAGCTCTTAAAACCATATAACTGGAAAGCCATAACAGGCTCAACACCATCAAGACTGCGATCATGCCCTTATCACGGCCAACCTTAATCTGTTGCAACAGCATCCAGATAAAACTGGCAAACATGGCGATACTGATCAGGTCAAAAGGATTCAGAATCGGCAACCAGTAATACTGGAATGCTTGCTGACTAAATAACTGTGAACATACCAGCCAAGTGGCCATCAGCAATAAACAACACTTGGTTTGCCAAAGCTGCTGCCAGCCTGATTGCAGGTCCTGTCGATAGCACCACAGGCAAAACAATAAAGGTAAGATCACCATACTGAAATAAGGCATGCTCGGGATCAGACACAGACTGGCCAAAGCCAAACTGCTAAAAACGCCCAAACTCATCCATTCTTTGGATAGCTGCAAACCAGCCAGCGGTCTGAGCCACAGAATCGCTAATAGCATCGCCGAAAGGGCAAAAACCCCGCGCTCCAGACCGCTATCCCAGACAATCACCGCATTTTGACTGCGATCCAGTGTCAAAATCACTGCAATGACCAGCAAGGGTGAGATACCACTCCACTTCGGTAGCAACCAGGACCATTGCTGATTTTTGCGCAGAATCATTTCATTCAACAGCACATAGCCCAGTGTGATGATGAATAAACTCAACACATAGGCATGCTGACTCGAAAATTCATCTTCCAGCAAAGCAAAGAGCATTAAACTGGCTGCAACACTTAAACTACTTAAAAAACTGATACTCAGACTATCCAGTTGCTGCTGGTATTTTTCTTTGAGCTGACTGATCGCCACCACTGCCACATAACACAGACTCAAAATCCAGAAAATCATCCGCGGTGTGGGATTGATTTCGACCAGATAATACAGGCTGCTAAATCCGGCCATCAACAATAAGCCCATACTTAAATAATGCGCCACCCGGACATTTTTCTCTAAGGCCCACAGATAAATTAGTACCCCTTCCACAGCCCAACCAACCACACTCCATTGTTCGGTCAATAAGATCGGTGGCACCAGTGCCAGAAAAATCAGCATCAGACTCAGATAACTTTGTGAAATAAGCTGAATCGTTTGTTTTTGGCGCAATAAAGTCCAACAAGTGGCAAAGACCCCTGCGAACAACAGACTTAGACCGGCTTGCCAGAGTTTTTGATCGGGCTGATTAAAGTGAATCAGATACAGAAAAATATAAGCAGTAATCGGTGCGGCAAAAATCAAGGCCAAGTCGAGTACCGGTTTTAGCTGAAAACGGGACAAATCCTGTCGTGCCAGCAACTGGCTAAAACGAAAACCCAGCCAGATAAACAGCGCACTATGCGCCAGAATCAGCGCAGTCATGGCATAACGCTCATGAGTATCACCATGAATCAGGCTATACATTCCACCGACAATCGCCGTAATTAAAAAGGCAATCTGATTGAGAATTTTCCAGGGGCGGAAGCTGCTCAGCACTGCCACCCCGACATTAATCAGCAAGTAATAACTGATCAGCTCAACAGCGGAAGCATCTCGGATTGGCAAGGTAAACGGCGCCAGATAAGCAATCAGCAAAGCCATTATGGCCAGTTCGATACTTTCCTGTTTCAGACTTAAATACAGCGTCATTGCCAAAATGATGATAAATACACATGCTGCCAGCGGTAGTGTTGGAATCACCAGATTGTAATAGGCAAAGAATAATGTCAGAAACAAACTCCCTAAACCTAATCCTTCCAGCGCCAGAGCAAAACTGCGGTTTTTAGGAATCAGCCGATAGCCCAGTCCTGTTACAAACAAACTGGCAAGCGCAACCAGACCTAATTTAGCAGCCAGACTCAGCTGCCAGTGCTCGGTGGCAAAACGCAGCAACAAAATAATCCCGATCACTAAAATACTAATGGCGACTTTTAAGACCGGATTGCCCTGAAAGATCCAGCGCTGCACTTGATCGATGAGATTAGGCGTGGACTGAGAATTTAGAGCCGGTTGAGCAGTCACAGGTGCAGCATCAGACCAGTTCGGTGGTGTCGAGGGTGGTGGATCGGCAGAATAAGATTGCGACTGTAACTGTATCAAGCGCCCTTCCAGACGTTGCAGCCATCGGAGTAAAAAGAACACCCAGGCGGTAATCCCGATGCCCATCAACCAGTCAAGCTCGGCCAGCCCACCGACAATGGCAATAATTGAAGAGACATATAAAGGAACTTTCGAATTGCGTTCCAGAGACCTCTGCTGCTGTGCAGCCAGTTGCTGTAGCGGGGCTTCTACTGCGCTGACATATTGCATCACACTGAAGAGAAAACCCACACCACACAGATAAGTCACAATCTGATAATCCAGATACCAAGCACTGATCCCAACAATTAGCAGAGTAATCAGCCAGATCATGCGTAACTCATTGCGTCCTGCAGCCATTCTTATATTTCTCTTTCCTGAATCATTCCATCATACAACAGCTTGTGCTGCTTATTTCATCTTCAGCCGATATTCGCTAAGCTGTAAACTCAGACTCGCCTCAGCGAGCGCAGTAAAAATCACGTACAATAGCGCTGTATTTTGAATAAGGAATTGATTACATGCCACCATTTGTCTTGGTCGATGGCTCTTACTTTTTATTTCGTGCCTTTCATGCACTGCCACCATTAACCACGTCAACCGGTTTACATACCAATGCAATTCGTGGTGCGATTTCTGCTATTCAAAAACTGATGCGTCGGATCCAACCGACCCATATGGCGGTGATTTTCGATACGCCAGAACCGACGTTCCGGCATGAGCTTTCACCGATTTATAAAGGTGACCGCCCGAGCATGCCGACGGAATTATCCGAACAGATTCCTTATTTGCATGCCTTGATTCGTGCACTGGGTATTCCCCTGCATACCTTGCCGGGTGCCGAAGCCGATGACATTATCGGAACATTGGCCAAACGTGCCGAAGCCTTGGGACATCAGGTGCTGATTTCGACTGGTGATAAAGATATGGCGCAATTGGTCACAGACAAAGTGACCCTGGAAGACAGCTTTAAAGAAAAGCCGCTGGATGTCGATGGCGTGTTTGAAAAGTTTGGCGTATGGCCAAATCAGATTATTGATTACCTGACCCTGATGGGCGATGCTTCTGATGGCATCATGGGCGTGCCGGGTGTCGGTGCCAAAACCGCGGCAAAACTGCTAACCGAATATGGTTCGATTGGCGGCATTTTAGAAAATGTCGACAAGATCAAAGGCAAAGTTGGTCAAAATATTAAAGAGCATGTGGATGGCATTGCACTGGACCATCAACTGGCCAGTATTGTGATCGATCTGGATCTTAACTTTGGTTATGACGATTTAAAACTGGGTGAGCCGAATGTCGAGACCTTACGTCATTTGTACACCGAGCTGGAATTTCGTAATCAGCTACAATCCTTAGATCACCCAAACAACCCGAATCATTCAAATTATAAACAGGCGGCAAGATCCATTACCGCCAAACCGGCAACTCTGCCAGACACCACAGAAGATCATGCTTCTGTGACCAGTGGCGATGATCAGCTAGGTCAAGCAACCTATCATAGTGTGTTAAACCAGCAGGACTGGGACAAGCTGTTTGCGCGCTTAAGTAGCGAAAAACGTTTTGCCTTTGATACTGAAACCACCAGTCTGGATTATCGTATCGCGCAGATTGTCGGCTTCTCGGTCGCCTTTGATGCCAACGATGCTTACTATGTTCCTTTGGCCCATGATTATGAAGGCGCACCGGAACAGCTCAATCGTGAAGTCATCTTGGCACAGATCAAGCCGATTCTGGAAGATGACAGCGTACAGAAAATTGGTCATCATCTGAAATACGATGCGCATGTACTGGAAAATCATGGCATTCATTTGGCAGGCTGGTATTTTGATACCATGCTGGCATCGTATGTGCTGAATTCTGTGGCAACCCGTCATGGTATGGATGATGTGGCGCGTCTGTATTTGAGCCATCTGACCACGACCTATGAACAAGTTGCCGGTAAAGGAGCCAAACAGAAAACCTTTAACCAGATTCCGCTGGAAACCGCTGCACATTATGCTGCTGAAGATGCTCATGTCACTTATCGTCTTTATGAAGTTTTGGATGAAAAACTCAAAGTCCATCCTGAATTAAGTCAGCTTTTGCATCGCATTGAAATGCCGGTGGCACGTGTATTAACGAAAATGGAAGAAAATGGCATTCAGTTAGACGTGCATTTCCTTGACCAGCTCAGTGAAGAATTTGCACAAACCATTCAGAATCTGGAAAACCAGATTATTGAATTAGCAGGCCAAAGTTTTAATGTCAGCTCACCAAAACAAGTCGGTGAAATTTTGTTTGATAAGCTCGGCCTCAAAGGCGGCAAAAAAACCTCGACTGGCCAATACAGCACCAGTGAAAGTATTTTAGAAAAACTGGATCATCCGATTGCCGCATTGATTTTGGAATATCGTGGCCTGTCTAAACTGAAAAGCACCTATACCGATGGTTTATGCAAACAAGCCAATAATGACAGTGGCCGCGTACACACCAGTTATCATCAAGCGCTGACTGCAACGGGTCGTCTATCTTCAACAGATCCAAATTTACAAAATATTCCTATTCGCGAGAAAATTGGCCGTCAAATTCGTAAAGCTTTTGTAGCACCGAAAGGTCGTGTGCTACTCGCTGCCGATTATTCACAAATTGAATTACGCCTCATGGCGCATTTTTCCCAAGACGAAGCCTTGGTACATGCCTTTAATCACGGTCAGGACGTGCATCGTCGTACTGCAGCAGAAGTTTTGGGCATCGCTTTTGAAGAGGTGACAAATGATCAACGTCGCCAAGCCAAAGCCGTGAATTTTGGTCTGCTCTATGGCATGTCTGAATTCGGTCTAACCCGTCAGTTGGGCTTTACTCGTCAAGAGTCACAAGAATACATTAAACAGTATTTCCATCGTTATCCGGGGATTTATGAATATATGCAACGCACCCGTCAGGTGGCACTCGATCAAGGTTTTGTCGAAACCGTTTCTGGTCGTCGTTTATATACACCGGATATTGATGCTCGTAATATGATGGTGCGTAAAGCAGCAGAACGTGCTGCAATTAATGCCCCGCTACAGGGTTCGGCTGCAGATATCATTAAAATGGCAATGATTGAAGTCGACAAGATGTTGCCAAAAGATCAGGCCAAAATGCTGTTGCAAGTCCACGATGAACTGGTGTTTGAAGTCGATGAAGCTATTGCCGATGAATTGGCACCGAAACTGGCTGAAGTCATGCAATCGGTATTGCAGATTTCTGTACCGTTGGTGGTTGAAGTCGGTAAAGGTAAAAACTGGGATAAGGCGCATTAATGTGTCTCTAAGCCCCTTCCTCCCTATAGGAGATGAGGCATATATTCGGCAAGGGGATGCAGGTTAGTTTTAATCCCCTCTTCCCTTACGAAGCAATGCTCCCCATCCCAAAGGAAGAGGAACTTTCATTTACTTATTCCTATGCCTTTCTTGAAGTCCATAATTTTGAGTTGGAAGATGTAAGGTAAAGCCCCTCTTTGAAAAAGAGGGGTTTGGGGAGATTTAAATCCTTCCCAACCTCCCTTTAGAAAAAGGAGGCGCAAATAAAAAGGACGCCTCAGCGTCCTTTTTATTTGAATCCAATTAAAGACCGGTCAACAATACAATTGCCACCTGGTTCATGATCATTTCAATGATGATCAAGGTTAAAATAGCAAAAATTGGAGAGAGATCAATCATCCCCATATTTGGCATAATCTTACGGAAAGGTGCCAGCAATGGTTCAGCCAACTCCTGAACCACTTCAATATACGGTGAACGAGACTGGGTAAACATCACCACCCAACTTAAGATAATCGTAGCGAAAATCAAATAACGACAGAAACGGATCAAGTCCTGCATCATGGTGACAAAGGTCAAAATCAGTAAATGCACAGGACCATTCGGCATGCCACCAGAGAGATACATCATGCCGAAAATTTTCAGCAAATACAGTACCACCAATAATGCCAAAGCGGCAGTATTGACACGGCCTTTGGCCAAAGTTGGGAAAATTCGACCAAACACATCTACAATTTTAGTGGCTTTTACAGTCGAAAGAACCACGGGATTGTAGGGGCTGACAGCAGCCAATTGCATTAAAAATCGGAAGAATACGAGCAAAATCGCGACGTTAATGATAATGCCAAAAATTAGCGCAGAATTTGCACCCATACTTGAACGTTCCTAAAAATTAAACTGAAGATTTGCTGCTTTCACTGAGCTCTTGTGCCAGTTCTTGACTGCGTTTTTGTGCAGCGGCAAGTGCGGCCTGAATATTTTGAGAAATCTGGGCGCGATCGAAGACTTCAAGGGCTGCCTGTGTCGTTCCATTTGGAGAGGTCACATTTTTACGCAGCTCGGCTGGGGTGTTCGAACTGGTGATCGCCATTTGTGCCGCACCTAAAGCCGTTTGCAAGGTCAGCGCCGTAGCCACTTTTTCATCCAGCCCTAAATTTTTGCCCGCACGAATCATACTTTCCATCATATAGAAAAAGTAAGCCGGCCCCGAACCCGATACAGCAGTCACCGCATCAATTTGCGCTTCTGAATTCACCCAAATGGTCAAGCCCGTAGAGGCTAAAACCTGACTGGCCAAATCACGGTCACTATTTTCTACATCTTCATGGGCGTATAGACCATGCGCCCCGGTTTGTACCAAGGCTGGCGTATTCGGCATGACCCGTACAATACGCGCTGTCCCCAATAAGCTTGCCAATGTCGCTATTTCCGCACCGGCAACAATGGAAATAATCAGCTTATCATTGACCAGACCTTTTAAAGGCTGTAACACTTGTGCCAAAACTTGAGGCTTTACCGCAAACACCACAATATCTGCATCCTGAATTGCAGCGCTATTATCATCGGTCACATTGATTTCTTTTTCCGCAAGTAAGGCACGGACTTGTTCGACCGGATCAGAAACTGTAATACGTGTTGTTGGCAAACCACGCGAAATCAGGCCGCCAATTAAGGCTTGGGCCATATTACCGCCACCAATAAAACTAATATTACAATTTAAAGCTGCACTCATGTTTAATGCTCGTTGTTGAGTTCTAAAGTTGAAGAAACCGAAATCGGCAGCCATCCCCCTGCTTCACAATATGCAGATTGGGCCAACCAAAATCCTTTAGGGGTAAACACGCCTAGCATAACATTATCTGTGCTTAATATTTGAATAGTATGCCGAACCCAAGGAAATATTTGCGCTTCCTGAATGGCTTTTTTCAGCGGCCAGGCGCCAACACGACCATAGAGATGGATCTTTTCACCCCCCTGACGCTGCTGCAAGTATAAGGGCTGCTGCAATAATGCTGTGGATAAACCCACCTTTGCAGATTCAATGACATATTTTCCGGACAAGACCTGCACATGATCTTTTAACGCAATTTTCAAGGTTTTTAGGCCAGTTTGAAGCTGTTGCTGCTCGGCCAAATAAACCTCTTCTGTCAAACGATATAGTTGCTGCTGATAGCGTACATAGTAATAATCTTTCCAGTGTAAGGCCGCCTGCGCATCGGGTTTGGCATGAATTACCTCGCGTTGCAGACGCTCGACCATATCTAAAGAGGGGCGATACTGCGCTTCGCCTTTCATCCAGGCGGAGAGTAACTGGCGTTGCCGTGATCTTGACAGTTGTAGAAGTTTAGACAAATCAAGTTGCGTATCGGTTCCACACGCCTGTAAATCTTGTTGTAATACTTCTTGCAAAATTTCCTGGGCATCTTGCATCAGTTCACTGGTGCGTACCAGCGCAGACTGCATTTTCGGATAACGTTCACTCAAAACTGGCCACAAGGTCTGGCGTGCCCAGGCCCGGTCATAATGGGTATCAGCATTGCTCGGATCTTCAATATTTTGAATATTTAAGTGTTTTGCCCATTGGCAAATCTGCTCACGGGAAATATCCAGCAGTGGCCGCCAAATGGTGAGATTTTCACGTACATCAACCTGTTTCATGGCCGCCAAACCATCCACGCCAGCACCAGACAATAAACGTAGCATTAAGGTTTCTGCCTGATCCTGTTGATGATGCGCCAACACCAGAATTTCATCCGTTTGCAAATGTTGTAAATAAGCCTGATAACGGCAATGACGCGCTTGCTGTTCCAGATTGCCATTTTCGACCCGAACCGGCTGGATGATGCAGGGAATACTCAGTTGCTGGCATCGATCAGCCACGAACTTACCCCAATCTGCACTGAAAACTTGTAATTGATGATCGACATAAATCGCCCGAACTTTTTCCGGGCATAAAAAAAACATCAGATGCAGTAGCAGCATAGAATCTACGCCGCCACTGCACCCGATGAGAAATTTTGTCTCTGCAGGAAAGCCCTGCAGCTGTTTTAAGAAACCAGACCTAAATTGTCGCTGCCAAACTTCATTAAACGTTGGTAACGTGCTTCGCATCGTGCTTGCGCTTCCATTGGTTGCAGTTCATTCAAAGCTTCTTTCAACACTGCTTTCAAGCTGTTCATGACATGATCCGGATTTAAATGAGCGCCCTCACCTTCATCCACCACATATTCTACAATGCCCATTTTCTGCAATTTTTCTGCAGTCAGCGCCAAGGCTTCACTGGCCTGTTCGGCTTTTTCGGCAGTTTTCCAAAGAATCGATGCACAGCCTTCAGGTGAAATCACTGAATAGATACTGTGAGACAGCATCACCACACGGTCTGCCACACCAATACCCAGTGCGCCACCTGAACCGCCTTCACCGAGTACAGTTGCAATCACCGGTACTTTCAAATTGGAAAGCTGCGCCAGACTGGTGGCAATGGCTTCAGCCTGACCACGTTCTTCTGCACCAACTCCCGGATAAGCACCCATGGTATCAATAAAGGTGAAGACTGGCAGATTAAAACGTTCAGCCATATCTAACAGACGCTGCGCCTTACGATAACCCTCAGGGTTACTCATGCCAAAATTATGCTGTAATTTTTCACGGGTACTACGACCACGATGCTGACCGACGATCATCACCGGTTGACCATCAAAACGCGCCAGACCACCGATCATCGCACCATCATCACCATATAGGCGGTCACCATGTAAAGCATCAAATTCAGTGAATATTTCACCCACATAGTCCAGAAATTGTGGACGTTCCGGATGACGTGCAATCTGCACTGTCGCCCATGCTTTTGATGGAGTCGCTTTATTTTTCATAGGTTAACCGTTTTCATCCCTATAAAGGTATTAATTAACAAACTGTTCGGATTGAATCGAGAGTTCAATCTCCCAATTTTTAAATTGCTGCTGTTCATCATGCAGT
Source organism: Acinetobacter sp. YH18001 (assembly GCF_013416975.1). Lineage (NCBI taxonomy): Bacteria > Pseudomonadati > Pseudomonadota > Gammaproteobacteria > Moraxellales > Moraxellaceae > Acinetobacter > Acinetobacter sp. YH18001. The sequence continues at coordinate 18,468 of NZ_VPEU01000012.1, forward strand.
TCAGCAACCAGCAATGGCCATTGTTTGGCATCACCAGACACGCTGAGCTGCCATTGTTGCGCATTTTCAACCTTAAGTTCAATGGCAGGAAGCATCTCATCACTACGACTGTGATTGACCAAAATCGACAGACGAAGCAGCAAACATAACCATAAAAGTTTCGATCCACCGACTTTCATCACATCATGCTTGGCATCAACGCGCAATTTGCGGCGATGGTGTGCGACCAAATGTGACAAATGATTTTGGTCGACTTGTGAGAAACCGGCAATATCCGAGTGTTGTAATAAATAGGCACCATGACGATGATAACCACTATGGCTGATCGCCAAACCAATCTCATGCAGATAGGCAGCACGACGTAACAGATCGCTATCCTCTATCGTCAGGCCCAGTTCATGTTCCACGTCATTAAACAGTTTTTGTGCAGTCTGGACCACACGCTCGGCCTGTTTGGCATCGGCATTATAACGACCAATCAGGGCATGTACGGAACGATCACGGATATCTTCATGCTTGAAACGGCCAAGCAAGTCATACATCACGCCTTCACGCAGCGCACCATCCGAATAAACCAGATGATTAATTCCGAGCACATCAAACACAGCATAGAGAATGGCAATCCCAGCCGGCAATACCGCGCGGCGGTCTTCTTTGAGACCTTCGAATTCCATATCCGAGACATATTTATATTTGAGCAGTTTGTCTTTGAGTTTTTCCAGGCCTTCACGGGTGAGCTGTTCTTTGTCATTGCTCCAGCCCATATTGATACAAATCTGACGACAGGCCTTGATCGTGCCACTGGAACCGACCACCGCATCCCAGCCGGCTTCTTTATAGGTATTGGCAATTCCGGAGATTTCTTTACGCGCCGCAGTAACCGCTTTATCAAAAGCTTTGGCACTGATCTCACCATCCTGAAAATAAGCCTTGGTAAAGGCGACACAGCCCATCTGCACCGATTCAGTATGAATCGGCTCGAACTCTTCACCAATAATCAGCTCAGTCGAACCGCCACCGATGTCAACCACCAGACGACGACCACTGTTGGCCATGGTATGCGAAACCCCGAGATAAATCAGACGGGCTTCTTCACGGCCGGCAATAATTTCGATTGGTTTGGGTAGAATTTCTGCAGCTTTTTGAATAAATTCATGCCCATTTTTGGCTTGACGCAAGGCATTGGTCGCCACAATCCGTAAACGATTTGGCTGAACTGCACCTAAACGTCCGACAAAACGTGCCAGACAGGCCAAACCCCGTTGCTGTGCAGCTTCGGTTAAATTTTTATTTTCATCGAGTCCGGCGGCAAGCTGAACTTTTTCTGACATTGATGCCACTTTTTTAACTTCGCCATGATCTACACGTGCGATGGCCAAATGAAAGCTATTTGATCCCATATCGATGGCGGCAAGTAATTCTTCATCAATCAAAAAGTCAGACATTCCGGAAATAAACCTTTAACGAATTGTGCTTAGAGTAATTCACATGCATGCAATTTAAAAGCCATTTGTAGCGACAATTTGATGCATGATTCTTTTTATATCGGGAACAATAGTAGGACACGATCATCACTATCGTGATCATCCATTAGACAAAATAACATTAAGCATTGAAAATTTACAGATTCCCCTACATTGTTAAAGATGGCTATGTAATACTAATAATTAGTTATCTTTAAAATATTAATCTGGAGCACATTCCATGTCTGGCAACATCGTAAACACTACTGACGCAAACTTCGAAGCAGACGTTCTTCAATCAGACGTACCTGTACTGGTCGACTTCTGGGCGGGCTGGTGTGCACCATGTAAAGCAATTGCACCCGTACTAGAAGTGCTTGCTGATGAATACCAGGGCAAAGTTAAAATCGTGAAAGTTGACGTAACTTCTTGCGAACAAACTGCCGTAAATTTCAACATCCGTAATATCCCGGCTTTGTTGATGTTCAAAAATGGTGAAGTTGTTGCAACTCAAGTGGGTGCTGCGCCAAAATCTAAACTGACTGCGTTTATTGATGACAATATCTAAGCCCAGCATTTTCAGTAAAAAATACGCGACTGACAATCGCGTATTTTTTTCGGCTATAAATTGACAAAGCCGACATTTTCTCTTATATTTGCTACTCAAGAGATAAAGGATCTTAAATCCTGCCAATTTCTTACAAGACACATTACATAAGATGCCGCTCGGCAATAGAAATTGTTTTTCACATTTTTCTTTGAAACACTCAAACAGATCTCTGAATTGTTCTTTTGCAAATTCAATTGCTTTCGTTTGAATGCTTGTATGCGGCCGAATGTTACTCCCTTTCTAACCTGTACCTCAGAACTTTGATTCTATCTGACCACCTATGAATTTAACCGAACTCAAGAAAAAACCGATTGGCGAACTCATCAAGATTGCCGAGTTTATGGGCCTTGAAGGTATGGCTCGTAACCGTAAGCAAGACATTATTTTTGCCATCTTAAAACGTCATGCAATGAATGGCGAAGAGATTTTTGGTGATGGCGTTCTAGAAATTTTGTCAGATGGTTTTGGCTTTTTACGCTCAGCCGCAGGTTCTTATTTAGCAGGCCCTGACGATATCTATGTCAGTCCTTCTCAAATTCGTCGTTTTAACCTACGTACTGGCGACACCATTACTGGCACTATTCGTCCACCAAAAGAAGGCGAACGTTATTTTGCCTTACTTAAAGTTAATCAGATTAACTACGACACCCCTGAAAATTCACGTAATAAAATCTTATTCGAAAACTTGACCCCATTGTTCCCGACTGAACAGCTGGTGATGGAACTCGGTAATGGTACCACTGAAGATTTAACCACACGTGTGATCGACTTGGTGGCACCGATTGGTAAAGGTCAACGTTCAATCATTGTGGCACCGCCAAAAGCCGGTAAAACCATGTTGCTGCAAAGTATTGCGCAATCGATTGTCCGTAATAACCCAGAAGCTATTCTGATTGTGCTTCTCATTGATGAACGTCCAGAAGAAGTCACCGAAATGGAACGTACCGTTCGCGGTGAAGTGGTTGCGTCGACCTTTGATGAATCACCTGCACGTCATGTTCAAGTCGCTGAAATGGTGATTGAAAAAGCCAAACGTCTGGTTGAGCACAAAAAAGATGTGGTGATTCTACTGGATTCGATTACCCGTCTGGCACGTGCGTATAACACGGTGATTCCTTCATCAGGCAAGGTTTTGACCGGTGGTGTAGATGCGCATGCATTAGAACGTCCTAAACGTTTCTTCGGTGCTGCACGTAATATTGAAGAAGGTGGTTCACTCACCATTATCTCTACTGCCCTGATTGAAACAGGCAGCAAGATGGATGAAGTGATCTACGAAGAATTCAAAGGTACAGGCAACCAGGAAATTACTCTGGATCGCCGTATTGCTGAAAAACGTGTCTTCCCTGCGATGAATATCAAGAAATCTGGTACTCGCCGTGAAGAACGCCTGATGTCAGAAGACAATCTGCGCAAAGTCTGGATTCTGCGTAAGCTGCTGCATACTCAAGATGAATTGGCAGCGATGGAGTTCTTACTGGATCGTATGAAAGAAACCAAGACCAATGATGACTTCTTTGATCAGATGAAACGTAAAGCCTCGAATTAAAATTTCAAATGAAAGGTCACCTAAGCGGTGGCCTTTTTTTAGGTTGACATAAATTACACAATGAAACAATCGAGCCTCATTTATGTAAACTTATTTTTAAGTTTTTGATTAATAAAATAATCAAATTAAAAATTGTATAACTTTTAAAAACTTAACAAGCCTTTCTCCAATCTAAATGTTTCATTCCATTGTTATTTTCTGTTAAAAACTTATGATTTTTTAGCATTTTTCAGTACTTTTTTGAGTCTTGCTAGTAGCAATTAAAAAGGCGCAGTGATAGCATATTTGCAGACCAGTTAGACTGCTCCTGCGTTGTTAGTCCCTAACACAATTAGGAACAATAAAAGCACTTAACAGACTAACTTAGGTTTTTTTTAATCTCAATTTTTAGAGAGTGATGCCATGTTATTCAAAAAAATCGCTATTGCTGCTGCAGTTGCTACTACTCTAGCTTTCGTTGGTTGTGCTAAAAAAGCTGACGACGCTGCTGCTGACGCTAACCAAGCTGCATCTGAAGCTGTAGAAGCTGCTTCTGAAGCTGAAGCTGCTGCTGACGCTGCTGCTGTAGAAGCTACTTCTGAAGTTGCTGCTTCTGAAACTGCTGCTGTTGCTGAAGCTGACGCTGCTGCTGCTGTTGCTGTTGACGCTGCTGCTGACGCTACTGCTGCTTCTGAAGCTGCTGCTCAATAATCTTTTAGATTATTCAGTACAAAAAAAGAGAGCCTTGAGCTCTCTTTTTTTTTATTTTAAAAACTGAAATTTAGAAAAATAACAGAATTTAAAAAAAAGCAGATCAGTTGATCTGCTCATTTCCCACACGTTGACGGAACTTCTGTCCCGCACGGAAGGTCACCACACGGCGTGCAGAAATCGGAATTTCTTCACCCGTTTTAGGATTACGGCCTGGACGTTGACGCTTATCACGCAACTCGAAGTTACCAAAACCCGAAAGTTTTACTTGTTCGCCTGAGATCAGCGCTTGGCTAATCTCATCGAAAAACAACTCAACCATTTGTTTTGCTTCACGACGGTTTAAACTCGTGAGCTCACTTAAATGATCAGCCATTTCTGCTTTAGTTAGTGCTGTCATGAAGCCCTCAATGTCGCTTGGTAAGTGTTTTCTAACACTTGAAGGATATTATCCATACCTGATTTAATTTCAGCATCTTCCAGTGTACGGCTTGGATGCTGCCAGAGAAGTGCAAATGCCAGTGAGCGTTTCCCTTCTTCTACTCCTTGTCCAGTGTACACATCGAATAACCACGTCGAGTCTAAAAGCTCCCCACCTGTTTTTTCGATAAGTCCCTGAATTTCGCTAACATTAATCTTATCACTAATTAAAAGCGCAATATCACGTCGAACCGATGGAAAACGTGATAATTCTGTAAAATTAGATACATAAGTTTGCAAAACAGCCGTTTGATCCAATTCTGCCACCCAAGTCGTTGCCAGATCAAGCTCGTCTTCCAGAGAAGGATGTAGACGCCCTAGGTAACCAATTGATTGACCATTCACGAGAATTTCTGCGGATTGACCTGGGTGTAACCAGCTACGCTCTGAACGTACATATTCTACTTTGACACGGCCGGCAGCCAGAATTTCTTCTACATCACCTTTAAAGTCAAAGAAGTCCATTGCAGCAGGTTTAGCATGCCAAGATTCAACATGACGTGAACCGGTTGCAATCAGCGCAAAGGTTGGAATCTGTTTTAAATCATGAATGCTGCTGGCTTCCTGATAGTCAAAACGTAAACCCAGTTCAAAGAAGCGTACACGGCTTTGCTGACGATTAACATTGTACTGAACACAAGGGATCAGACTAGACAATAAGGTAGAACGCATGACAGCCAAATCACTTGAAATTGGATTTGCTAATGCTAATGGATTCACACCGGAATTAAGTTGCTTTTCAAGCTTCAAGTCAGCGAAGCTAAAACTGATCGCCTCTTGATAGCCTAAAGTCACCGCCGTTTGACGTAATTGACCCAGTTCAAACTGATCCTGGTATTTCGCCAACTTCACATCAATCACAGGCAGACTGATTTGAATGTTGTCATAGCCATGAATACGTGCAACTTCTTCAATCAAGTCCTGATAAATCGCCATATCATAACGATGTGATGGCGGAACTACAGACCATTCGCCTTCTGCTTTTACCGTCACCGTGCAACCAAGGCGTGTCAATGCATCAGTAATAAAGTCGCTTTCAACTTTATAACCTAATAACTGATCGACTTGAGCTTGGTTTAATTCAATCGCATCACGTTTTGGCAAAAGTTCAGCTTTTTCCGCCACGGTGATTGGTCCGAATTCACCGCCAGCCAGCTCAGAAATAAGCTGAGATGCACGGTGCATTGCAATTAATGGCAATTCAAAGTCCACACCACGTTCATAACGTTGTGAGGCATCCGTATGTAAACCAAAGCTACGGGCACGACCGGCAATATGTAATGGCGCGAAGAAAGCAGATTCCAGGAAAATTTCAGTGGTTGCATCGCTGACTGCTGAAGACAGGCCACCCATAATACCGGCAATCGCCAATGCTTTTTCGTCATCCGCAATCACCATCACGTTGTCAGAAAGCTCAACTTCTTGCTCGTTTAAAAGCACAAGTTTTTCGTCCGCAATGGCTTGACGTACATGGACTGCGCCTTGCACCTTAGCAGCATCAAATGCATGTAACGGTTGACCCAGCTCCATCAAGACATAGTTGGTAATATCGACCAGAATACTGTGCTGACGAATACCTGAACGTGCTAATGCGCGTTCCATCCATACAGGAGTCGCTGCCTTGGTATTGACGTTTTTGATCACACGACCTAAGTAACGTGGACAGCCTTCAGTGCTGACTACAACCTGCTTTTCATCAGCAATGGTTGCAGTCACTTCTTTAATTTCAGGCGCAGTCACTGGCAATTGGTTAATCACACCAATTTCACGTGCGATCCCGCGAATGCTGAAACAGTCACCACGGTTCGGCGTGATACTGATGTCAATCACATTGTCATCAAGATCCAGATATTCACGAATGTTGACACCCACAGCTGCGTCGTCTGGTAGCTCTAACAGACCGTCAATTTTATCTTCGAGATCAATCTCAGAAGCGCCGCACAGCATCCCTTGAGACTCAATACCACGTAGCTTGCCTTTCTTGATTTTAAAATCGCCTGGTAATACTGCACCAATGGTTGCTACAGGCGCTTTCATGCCTGCACGTACGTTTGGCGCGCCACAGACGATTTGTAATGGCTCAGCTGTACCGATATTCACAGTGGTCACACGTAAACGGTCTGCATCTGGATGTTGTTCTACTGTCAGAACTTCACCAACCACTACGCCTGTAAATGCTTTTGCTGCAGGTGCAAGTTCATCGACTTCAAGACCCAACATGGTCAATTGATCAGAAAGTTTGTCGCTATCGATGGCTGGGTTGACCCATGTGCGTAGCCAATTTTCGCTAATTTTCATTGATATAAAACCTGTAATTCAAATCTCTAGAATCCCCCTCTGACTCCCCCTTTTCTAAGGGGGAGAACCCCATTTATTTCGTGGAGTCCCTCTCCTTTCTTAAAGGAGAGGTTAGGAGAGGATTAAATAAAAAGTTTTAAGCAAACTGGCGTAAGAAACGCACATCATTCTGGAAGAACATACGTAAGTCGTTCACACCGTAGCGCAACATCGCAAAACGTTCTACGCCCAGTCCGAAAGCAAAGCCTTTGTATTTCTCAGGGTCAATGCCGGCAGCTTGTAGCACATTTGGATGCACCATACCGCAGCCCAAAACTTCTAACCAGCGACCGCGTTCATCCATGATATCCACTTCAGCACTCGGCTCAGTGAACGGGAAATAAGATGGACGGAAGCGTACTTTCAAATCTTTTTCGAAGAATTCATTCAGCAGGTTAATCAACAAACCTTTCAGTTCTGCGAAGCTGGTATTTTCAGCCACATACAAACCTTCGATCTGATGGAACATTGGCGAATGGGTTTGATCCGAGTCACAACGATAGACACGACCCGGACACACGATCTGGATCGGTGGCTGTTGTGTTTCCATCGTGCGGATCTGTACACCAGACGTATGCGTACGTAGCAAATGATTTACATCGAAGTAAAAGGTGTCATGCATGGCACGCGCCGGGTGATGTCCCGGAATATTCAGCGCTTCAAAGTTATGATAGTCATCTTCAACTTCAGGACCAGTCGCTACCGTAAAACCGGCTTTGGTAAAGAACTGACAAATACGCTCTTGTACCTGGGTTACAGGGTGGATACTGCCCACCTGTTGACCACGACCGGGCAAGGTAATATCAATGGTTTCGCTTGCCAATTTTTGTTCTAACGCCGCTTTATGCAGTTCAGCTTGACGTGATGTTAATGCAGCGGTAATGGCTTCGCGTACAGCATGGATTTGTGCACCGAAGACTTTACGTTGTTCAGGATCCATTTTACCAAGCGACTTAGATTGTTCCGCGAGCTGGCTTTTTTTCCCCGTAAATTGCACTCGTACTTGATCAAGTGCAGCAAGGTCTTCTGCTGCTGCAATCGCAGCGAGCGCTTCAGTGGTCAGGGCTTCCAGTGACATAGTAACTCTCAAAGCAACAGGTTAAAAAATATTTTAAAACCCCACATTCTAACAGTTTTTAGACACTTTGATGAAGATACGTTTTAAGGAAAATTAGATTGGCATGATTAAATATAAAAAGTATAAGATAAACACAATATCAATCAGATCAAATCACTATGGCACTCGATCAAATTTGGAAACAGCAGCTGACCTTGGTCACTTATGGCAATGAGTATCTGACTCAGGACCTGAGTTTCAATCGTTGGATTCAACATTCCATTTTTAATCAGCATCAGTTTGCCTTCCGGGATCTGATGTCACAGCACCTATTGGCCCAGCATTTTCAGATTTGGCTGGAAGGACTGAAAAAACAAGGGGTTCGCCGACTGAGCTTGCATCGCTCGGATTTACTGGTTGATGAAAAAAATCCGAATGCCAATGTCGAGCTGCTACCTCTGGCGCATTTTATCGTCAGCCATGGTGCCAAAGCCAAAACTGCCTGGATTATTGGCAAAGAATTGCCGGAATGGTATAGCGCAGACAATGATTACGAAGCGCCTAAATCGCAGCAATCCCCTTTACGTCATGAAACATTCTGGTGTTATGAGCTGAATCCCAAACTGGCCAAGCGTATTGACACAGATCTGGAAACACCGAACTGGGACGATATCCAGGCTTATACCAATTATGAGTTATTTGAAAGCAGCCTAGCTCAAGATTTTATAGAACCGGCGTATACCAATCTTCCATACTACGGCACGATACCGGCAATTCAGGCAGATACAGAAAGTCATTTGGCCCTGATTCCAACCGACTATTCAGCTGATTATGCGCATCAGACTTTATACCGGCTAGATGCCTTAAATGAGTTTATTCAAACTAAAATTCAACATCCCTATACGTCAGATGGTGAAGTCCTGAGCCCAGATCAGCAGCTCAATTTACGCCACTTTTCACAAAAAATTGATGATTTAAGTGCCAAATTCATCAGCAAAGTTGCCAACCACTATAAAACTGCACAGCTCACCCCAAAAGTTGCGCCTGACCCATTTGTGGGTATGAGTACCGAACACCGTTCGCCCAAAATATCTAAAGTGGAAAAACCTCAAGATCCGGGCAAATCTAATTCTGCAAATGTACTGACCTTGATTGTGATTACCGTGATTATCTGTCTGATTGGCTACTATTTTGGTCTTTAAGATTTCAGCAAGAAAATATTAACTTCTTGGATAAAACTTAGCCGAATCCAGTGGATATATTGATATTCGACAGCAGAGATGAGCTTGAAATAATGCTGTCGGTTTTCGCGATGAGTTTTGATCATTCATCAAACAATTGAATCTCAACTCAACCAGGGTTTGATATTTTTTCGATTATTTGAATTTAACCGCAATTATTTTTTACTCAGCGCTCGAGATAATGCTCTTTTTATTGCTCAGTAAAGATGGGAATAAAAGGTTAAATTCAAGCAGATTACAGTATTAGTTTCAGCCCATTTTTCTGAAATAGTATCGGTGTCGTTATTCGCAAACTTAACTTTTTTTAGTCTGATCGATGGGCGACCATATTTCACGAAAATCGCGCATTAGCTATTTCCCATTTTTCAGGCAAAAAAAGACCGCCAAATGGCGGTCTTTTTTCAAGTCATAAAGACTTATGCAGCCAACGCATCTTTTGCTTTTTGAGCAATCGCAGCAAACGCAACTGCGTCATGCATAGCGATGTCAGCAAGAACGCGACGGTCAATGATTACTTGAGCTTTTTTCAAGCCAGAAATCATGCGGCTGTATGACAAACCGTTTTGACGTGCACCAGCATTGATACGTGCAATCCACAAAGCGCGGAATTGACGTTTCTTCTGACGACGGTCACGGTATGCATATTGACCAGCTTTGATTACCGCCTGGAACGCTACGCGGTAAACGCGTGAACGAGCACCATAGTAACCTTTAGCGCGAGCAAGAATTTTTTTGTGACGGCGATGAGCCTGTACACCACGTTTTACACGAGCCATTTATAATCTCCTTAGATGTACGGGCACATACGACGAACTGAAGCAACGTCACTTACGTGAACCATTACACAGCCGCGCAATTGACGAATACGCTTAGCAGATTTTTTGGTCAAAATGTGGCGTTTGAACGCTTGTTTACGCTTAAAACCGTTAGCAGTCGCTTTAAAGCGTTTAGCTGCACCACGGCGAGTTTTCATCTTAGGCATAACAACCTCTTTTGAACACCTGTTCGGCTCGTTTGCACCATTACAAAACGACCTGCAGGTAAGGGAGCGAGTATTCTAAAGCATCTTTGTTTAAAACAAAAGCATCTTCATCCAATAAGCGAATTTAAACAGGATGGTTTTATGATTTCACTTTAAAAATAGTGCGCAAAACAGAATCAGAAAAATCGCTTCAGGTTTAGAACAGGGCAAAAGCCGCATAAATAAACAGATAACGTCCAATTTTCGCCAGGCTGACAATGAGTAAAAATCGGGCAAAGTTTTCTTTCAGTAGTCCTGCAATTAAAGTAATGGGATCTCCAATAATAGGCACCCAGCTCAGCAGCAAAGACCAATAGCCATATTTCTGATATATCATTTGTGCCTTGAGCATCTTGTCTTCTGACACCGGAAACCATTTTTTATTTTTATAATGCTCGATTTTGAGCCCCAGATACCAGTTGACACAGGAACCCAGAATATTCCCCAGACTGGCCACCGCAATTAACAGTGCCACACTATGGCTTGCCTGTACCAAAAGACCAAGCAGCACAGCTTCAGACTGTAAAGGCAGTAATGTCGCTGCACCGAAGGCTGATAGAAAGAGCAGAAACAGGCTCATGCCAGTATTAACGGCTTAAACGCAGTTTTTTCTTGGCTTTGCTATATTCCCAGCTGGACCACAGTACTGCTGCCACCATTGCCATGATCCGTCCCCATTTATACTGCTGGGTAATGGGTTCAATCGCTGCACGCAAAATCTGCTGATCTTTGGTATTGAGAGCAGCAATTACCTGATCAATATGTACAATTTCAGCAATATAAAGTACTAAACATGCAGCAATACCGAAGAGAATACTCCAGTAAATTCGGGTATTGCTTTCAACAATCTTGGTAAAATTCAGAAGAAAATCGTTCATATATCCATCCAATAAAAAACCACCTTAAGGGTGGCTTTATTTATTTAAGGCTATTTTAGCATAAAGGCTGCAGCTTAACTGACCTGTATAGCAAGCGCTTTCTGAACTGCAGGACGTGCATTCAAGCGATCGATATATTTAGCCACTTCAGGATAATCTGCCAGGTTAATCTGCTGCCAGTCGTGTCGCAACAACCACGGGAATATCGCCATATCGGCAATCGAGTATTCACCAGCCACATAATCCTGCCCGACCAGCTGCTTGTTTAGCACGCCATACAGACGTTTGCTTTCATTGACATAACGCTCGGTGGCATAGGCGATACGCTCAGGCGCAAAACGGCTAAAGTGATGATTTTGCCCAAGCATCGGGCCTAGTCCACCCATTTGCCACATCAGCCATTGTTCTACCTGAATACGTTTGATTTCATCTGTCGGATAGAACATGCCGGTTTTACGACCTAAATACTGCAAAATCGCACCCGATTCAAAGATTGAAATCGGCTGGCCATCTGGCCCTTCCTGATCGACCATCGCCGGAATTTTATTGTTAGGAGAAATAGCCAGAAAGTCAGACTGGAACTGGTCATTTTCCAGAATATTAATCGGAAAAATTTGATACTTCAGCCCCATTTCTTCCAAAGCAATGCTAATTTTATGGCCATTGGGGGTGCCCCAATAATATAAATCGATCATTTTTTTAATACTCCCTGCACTTTATCTATGCCATGATGCATTCAACATAGAGGATTCAGCCAGAAACAACAAGTCTGTATTTTAAAAAAATTTTTATATAAATATCATTATCTTAATAAAAATTCATGTATTTTTTTATTTTTTATCTTGAAAATTTTTACAGCAGACACATATTTATTTGTGCATAAGGATTGCGTCAATCTTATGTACTGTCGATGTCTGACATGACAGATCTTATTTTCTTGTTTTTATAACTTTGCTTAATCGAGAAGGTTCTAATCATGAGCAACTTAAATCTTCATCCTCTGTTTCGTCGTAGTATCGGTTTTGATCGCTTGAATGACTTTATTGACTATGCCATGCAAAGTGATGCGCCGAATTATCCCCCGTATAATATCGAAAAGCATGGCGAAAATAATTATCGGATTGTGGTCGCAACTGCGGGTTTCCGTCAGGAAGAACTCGACATTCGTCTGGAAAATAAGTTACTGACCATTTTAGGTAAGCCTGAAAACCAGAGCAATGACCATACCGAATTCTTGCACAAAGGCATTGCACGACGTACATTTAAATTGTCTTTGCGTCTGGATGAATATATTGAAGTACAACAGGCAGATTATGAAAATGGTCTATTGATCATTGACTTGCAACGTATCATTCCAGAAGAGAAATTGCCGCGCCAAATTCCGATTGGCAATAAACTGCTGATCGAAAATGATGAAAAATCAGTTGAATAAGCTGGATTTGACTTAAAAGAAGGGCCCAAAAGGGCCTTTCTTTTTGACTCCAGATTCTCTAAGCTCATTAAAACAATACGCTTTATGATCATAAAAATAAGCTATGAACGCGTCAGAAAAAATCCTGTTTCATCAGAGTAGTCCGATCATGCGCGCTATTGGATATTTACTACTCTGTTATCCTGTTGGCATATTCAGCATTTTTTATTTAAGCAGTCTGCGTAGCAATTCCAGCTTTCTGCAAGGATTGTTATTTTTATGGCAGGAGTCGCCTGGCTTTTATGTTTATATCGGCGGCTTTCTTGGTCTTTCGCTGCTCATGCTGGGAACCAAACTAAAAATAACGTCTCAGGCAATTTATTATACTTTGGCCGGTTTCCGGATCAGCCTCTGCTTAAAACGACACTCGGTACACTATAGCTTTCTGAATCCGCGATACGATTCTCTCAAAGCCCATCTCAAGCGCTGGCTGAGTAGAACTCCAGCGCATCTCATCAGTCAACGCGATGGCACGCTAGATTTTAGATTATGCCAGCCTGATCTGATCAATCAAATCTGTCTCGGATTTTTCCGGATTCAATTGTCAATGTTTTCCCGGCAACAGGCTCAACAGATTATGCAGGCCATACAAACTGCTTGGAATTTTAGGGCATAAAAAAAGCCCTGCATCTGCAGGGCTTTTTTCGCTTCATGAGTGCTTACTTTTTCTTTTTAGGACCAAGCAGCATACCCATTTGACGGCCTTCCATTTTCGGCATCTGTTCAACAGTACCGAATTCAGCCACGTCAGCTTCAATTTTTTGCAATTGAGCCAGACCCAACTGTTGGTGCGCCATTTCACGGCCACGGAAACGAAGGGTGATTTTCACCTTGTTACCTTCTTCAAGGAACTTGATGATTGCACGTAGTTTTACGTTGTAATCACCAACATCAGTACCCGGGCGTAGCTTGATTTCTTTCACCTGGACTTGATGTTGTTTTTTCTTCGCTTCTTTCTGCTTTTGCTTAAGATCAAACAAATGCTTGTTGAAGTCCATGATCTTACATACTGGTGGCTCAGCATTGGCTACGATCTCGACAAGATCAAGTTCCACACTTTCTGCTGCGCGCAGGGCTTCAGCTAAGCTTACAATCCCTTTTTGCTCACCATTTTCGTCTACAAGACGGACTTCTTTCGCACGAATTTCATCATTCAAGGCAGGACGGTTTGATTTGTTACCGCCCTGTTGATTACGGTCAGGCTGTTTAATCGCTGTTACTCCACAATGTACCGGCCGCGTTCGGCAACGGCTGCTTTTACTAGGTCAACGAAAGCATCGATTGACATAGTACCCAAATTTTTTCCTGAGCGGGTACGGACGTTTACTGTACCTTCTTCAACTTCCCGGTCCCCAAGTACCAGTAAGTAAGGAATACGCTCTAATGTACGTTCACGAATCTTAAAGCCGATTTTCTCATTTCTCAAGTCAGAAATTGCACGAATACCGTTTTCTTTAAGTTTTGCGACAACTGACTCACATGCTTCTGCCTGAGAATCGGTAATATTCATCACACACGCTTGCATCGGCGCCAACCAAGGTGGCATGAAGCCTGCGTAGTGTTCAATCAGTATACCAATAAAACGCTCAAAACTGCCAAGAATTGCACGATGTAACATTACTGGCTGATCGCGGTCGTTATCTTCTGTGACATAAGACGCATCTAAACGTTCTGGCAAGTTAAAGTCACACTGAATGGTACCACACTGCCAGACACGACCCAGACAGTCTTTCAGAGAGAATTCAATCTTCGGACCATAAAATGCACCCTCGCCCGGCTGAAGCTCCCATTCAAGACCCGCAGCATCTAAAGCATCCGCCAAAGATTTTTCAGCCATATCCCAAAGTTTGTCATCACCGACACGTTTTTCAGGACGCGTTGATAATTTCATTTGTACTTCTTCGAAGCCAAAATCTTTGTATACGTCGAGTGTCAATTTGATAAAGTCTGCAACTTCAGGCCCGATCTGTTCTTTGGTACAGAAGATATGCGCATCATCTTGGGTAAAGCCACGTACACGCATAATGCCGTGTAAAGAACCTGATGGCTCGTTACGGTGACATGAACCAAATTCTGCCAGACGTACCGGAAGATCACGGTATGATTTTAAACCCTGGTTGAACACTTGTACGTGACAAGGACAGTTCATTGGTTTAACCGCGTAGTTACGGTTTTCAGAATGCGTGGTGAACATGTTGTCTGCATAGTTGGCAGCATGTCCTGATTTTTCCCACAGCGTGAAATCAACCACTTGCGGGGTACGGATTTCTTCATAGCCGTTGTCTTGCTGAACTTTACGCATGTATTGTTCAAGTACCTGGTAAATGGTCCAGCCGTTCGGATGCCAGAACACCATACCCGGTGCTTCTTCTTGCATATGGAACAAATCAAGCGCTTTACCAATTTTACGGTGATCGCGTTTTTCTGCTTCTTCAATACGTTTTACATAAGCTGCAAGCTGTTTCTTGTCTGCCCACGCTGTACCATAAATACGTTGTAACTGTTCGTTTTTCGCATCACCGCGCCAGTAAGCACCAGAGATTTTAGTCAGCTTGAACGATTTTAAGAATTTGGTATTTGGTACGTGCGGACCACGGCACATATCCAAGTAATCTTGATGGTAGTACAAGCCCATTTGTGTTTCTTCAGGCATGTCGTTGATCAAGCGTAATTTGTATTCTTCGCCACGCGCTGTGAATTCTGCAATCACTTCGTCACGCGGGGTCATTTTTTTCACAACATCATAGTCTTGATCGATGAGCTTTTTCATACGCTCTTCGATGGCTGCCATGTCGTCTAATGTGAATGGACGTGGCATCCAAATGTCATAGTAGAAACCTTCTTCAATGACCGGACCAATGACCATCTTTGCTTCTGGGAACAGTTGCTTAACCGCATGACCCACCAAATGCGCGCAAGAGTGACGAATAATTTCGACACCGACTTCGTCTTTAGGCGTAATAATTTGTAAGGTTGCATCTTCAGTGATGAGATCAGACGCATCCACTAAACGGTCGTTTACACGACCAGCAACGGTATTTTTTGCAAGACCAGGACCAATGCTGAGTGCAACGTCCATCACAGATACGGCTTGATCAAACTGTTTTTGATCGCCATTTGGCAAAGTGATAATTGGCATAAGAAATCCTTAAGGAGTGATGCCCCGTACCATGGAGCATGTCACCGCGAGATTATGATCGAGGAAAACCTCAAAAGATAAAAACGGTGGATAAATAAAATCGATTCGAATTTTACACGGCTTGGCCGCATGATTAAACCTTTTCCCCAATAAAAATCAGATTTACTCCCAAATCTTTCCCTGATCTTTAAAGACTTAGGCTCATCTTTTAATTCAAAATGTGGTTATTCCCGGAAAGTCTGCCACTCAATAAATGTTCTCTCACGATAAACATAGAGCTGGGCAAATTGTGGAATGATGGCTTCACTTTGTGTCGGCCTTAAAAACACATAATCATCGACATGAATATCGCATTGCCTAGGTACCTGAAGCATTTCCTGATTACTACTGCGACCATACAACAGATGCGGCTGGCTTTTTTCAGGATAAATATAATCTGCCTGCCAATAGCCACCATAGATAAACAGTGCTTTATGCCGATGCGGCAAATGATTCAGCATTTCCAGACCCGGAATCTGGCTATAAGACAATACCTTTAAAATCGGTGCGGCAATCCAGAGCGCACATTTTAAAGCGGATAAATTGTCCAGATCGAAGTCACTGGGTTTGAGCAGCATCGAGCCAAAAGCCAGATCATTACAGACACTCTGCTGGCAATGCTGCATAAAGGTCGGACTGCCACCGCCGTTAAAACACAAATCTGCCCGCCATAAATCTGGGAATTGCTGCTGAATAGTATTTTTATATTGTTGATAAATCTGCTGCGATTGCTGATAACTTCTTTCGGGGCTTTTCAAAATATTCGGCAATTTGGCGACATGTGCATCATAGCCCATCAACCCTGAAAGCCTGAGAGCGTCGGGATATTGCTGAATGAGTTTGAGTAAGGCTATTAACTGTTGCTGACTACTCACCCCACCACGATGTAAGCCGACATCAATTTCAATATTGATATTTAACTGAAGATTAGATTCTTGAGCGAATTGCAGATATTGCTTCAAGCGCTTTATGTCATCGACCAGCCATTGAATATTGCTTTGATCATTTGCTTTATTTTGTTCAGGAACGTTTTGATAAAAACCTTGTACCGCATGAATTGGCATCGGTTTACCCAGCAAGATATCAGCCTGTTCAAATGCTCTCATCATTTCTAAAAGATGGGGTAAATGAAATACCATAAATCGTCGGGTATTCAGCTTTTCACTGGCCAGTTTGAGTAGCGGGATACTGGCTAGAGACTTCACCACCAGACGCGGCTTGAGCTGCGCAGGGATTTTTGCCTGTACAATCTCCAGATTCTGCTGATATTGAGCCAGATCCAGAATCAGTTGCGGTGTACCAGTTCCCTGCTGCTGCAAATCTTGGGTCAGTTGCTGAAAATACTTCGATTGCATAATTCGCTCCTGCTATTCAGACAAAAATAACTGCTGTAAATGCGGATTCAGCCACTTTTGCTGTGGGTCCAGTTGCTGGCGCAATCTCATAAAATCATCCCATTTCGGATAGAGATCACGTAGCGAAGCGGCTGTCATGCTGTGCAACTTTCCCCAATGTGGCCGTCCCTGATACTTCTGAAAAATCGGCTCGACCAGATCGAAAATAGCTCGGCAATCCTGTTTATAAAACTGATGAATCGAAATCGAAACCGAATCACGCTGATAAAAAGGACTCAGCCATATCTCATCGGCTTTGACATAACGAAACTCGACTGGAAAGAACATCGGCACTCGATGTTTGCGTAAAACACGCAGAACCTCGTCCAGACACTGCAAGCCGGAATCGACCGGAAGCTGATATTCCATTTCATTAAATCTGGTCTGACGCGGAGTCGGAAAAATCCGGGATGACCAATCCACATAACAACTCGGTTTAACAAAAACACCCAATAATTTTTGCAGATAAGGATTAGATGCAGGAATAAATCGGGTCAATTCAGAACACAAAGTCAATAACGCATCTTCAGATGGCCAGTTCTCCTGCCTTGGCTGAATTTCATCATTCGTTTCATCCAGGGTTTTTAGCATGACCTGATCAGAATGAAGAAAAGCCCAAAATTCAATATGCCGGTGCTGATGTTTCCATTGATCGATATGCGCAAATACTTCTTTTAATGGACACAGCCGAATCTGTTCTTTTAATTTATAGCGCGGACGATTTTGCAGGGTAATTTTGGTCAATATCCCCAGACTACCTAACGCCACACGCCCCGCTTGAAATATCTCGGTATTCTGCTGATGATCACATTGCAACAGCTCTCCATCTGCAGTCAGCAATTCAAAACCGTCCACAAAAGCAGATAAACAGGGTAAATCGATGCCGGTGCCATGCGTTCCCGTGGAAATCGCTCCCGCCAGACTTTGCTGATCAATGTCACCCTGATTGGGTAAAGCTTGATTGATCGGGGCAATATATTCACCTAAATCATATAAACGCGTACCAGCGTGCACGGTACATTGAACTTTTGCCTCATCCAAAGCCACCACACCTTTTAAATGATCGAGATGAAGCAGCACATCATTGGTTTTAGCCAAAGCACTAAATGAATGCCCCGCACCTACTGCACGAATCTTTGCCTGTGACTTCACCAAACCTTGTAATTCGCTTATTTCTCTGGGCTGAAAAACTTGAGGAGCGCTGTGCTGACTCCCTGACCAGTTTCGCCAGACTGCATTCGCCTGTTGTATTTTCATTATTATTCTCTGGCTCATATTATTTTACTGACTCAATTAGAGTAAAATACCTAAAAAATCAAATATGGGAACCCACGGGTTCAAAAAAATCAAATAGGGCTAAATATTTTAATTAATATTCAATGACTTAAAATTTATATTAATTTACTCGACTAAAGCATAAATGCAAGATTTCGAAGAAGTGCATATCTTTTCAAAAGGATATGAAAATAACGATACAACGGAGTTTTACCATGGTTAGCGCATACGATGAATTACCGCGTACCCCCGCAAATTTTGTAGCCTTGTCACCTTTACGCTATCTAGATCGTGCAGCTTATATCTATCCGAATCAAAATGCGATTATTCATGGTCAGCGCCGCATTACCTGGCGTGAGAAATACAATCGCTGCCGTCAGTTTGCCAACCAACTCCAAAAATTAGGCATCGGTAAAAATGATACCGTGTCTGTCCTGCTGCCTAACGTCCCTGCCATGATTGAAGCGCACTTTGCTGTGCCGATGGCAGGTGCGGTACTCAATACCTTAAATACCCGTCTGGATGCCAAGACGCTCGCCTTTATGCTGGAACATGCTGAAAGCAAAGTCTTATTGGTCGACCCTGAATTTACAGCGCTTGCGACCGAAGCACTGGCGCTGGTTTCACAAGAGATCTATGTGATTGATGTGGCCGATGCAGAGTTTGAAGGTGAAGACAGCCGTATTGGTCAAATCGAATATGAAGACTGGATTGCCCAAGGCGATGCAAATTTTGACTGGCATTTGCCTCAAGATGAATGGGATGCCATCAGCTTAAGTTACACCTCTGGAACCACGGGTAATCCGAAAGGTGTGGTCTACCATCACCGCGGTGCCTACATTAATGCCGCCAGTAATATCATTGCTTGTGGCATGATGCCGCGTGCCACCTATTTATGGACACTGCCACTGTTCCACTGTAATGGCTGGTGCTTTGCATGGACTATGGCGGCCAACGGCGGAACCAACGTCTGCCTGCGTAAAGTCGATGCCGAACTGATTTTCAAACTAATTGCTGAACATAAAGTCGATTATTTCTGTGGTGCACCGATTGTCCTATCAATGCTGATCAACACGCCTGAAGAGAAAAAGACCAAAATTGACCATCGTGTCGAAGTCATGGTGGCGGGTGCTGCCCCGCCGGCTGCAATTATTGAAGGCATGCGTAATATCGGAATTAACGTGACACATGTCTATGGCTTGACTGAAACCTACGGCCCTTCTGCGCTCTGTGCATCACAGGCCGGCTGGAGTGATTTGTCTATTCAGGAACAGGCGCAATTGCATTCACGTCAGGGTGTGCCATATCCGCTACAAGATGGTATGAAAGTGCTTGATCCTGACACCATGCAGGAAGTTCCGCATGATGGTCAGACCATGGGTGAGATCATGTTCCGTGGCAATATCGTGATGAAAGGTTATTTGAAAAATCCGGAAGCGACCGCAGAAGCCTTTGCCGGTGGCTGGTTCCATACCGGCGATCTGGCCGTGTGTCAGCCTGATGGCTATGCCAAGATTACCGACCGATCTAAAGACGTGATTATTTCCGGAGGGGAAAATATTTCCTCGCTAGAAGTCGAAGAAGTGCTGTATCAGCATCCTGCCATTTTAACGGCAGCTGTTGTGGCCAAGCCGGATCCACGCTGGCAGGAAGTACCATGTGCCTTTGTAGAACTTAAAGCAGGACAAACTGCAACAGCGGAAGAGATTATGGAATTCTGCAAACAGCATCTGGCACGTTTTAAAGTGCCTAAAGATGTTGTGATTACCGAAATTCCAAAAACCTCGACCGGAAAATTGCAGAAATTTGTTTTACGTGAATGGGCCAAAGAGCGCGCGCAAGGTGAGTTTTCTTAACTCCAGACAAGCAGGTTCCCGCAAAATCTGTCCAATAAAAATCGTACCAAGAAAACTTGGTACGATTTTTTATTTGAAATAACTTCTCCCAAATCCTCTCCTACTCCTATAAGGAGAGGACTTTAAGGAACTTACATCTCTACCATTTCCACGCCATCAATACGTGCCACAGTCATCAAGTCTTTATCACCACGACCTGAAACCGTCGCAATAATGATTTGATCCTTGTCCATGGTCGGTGCAAGTTTAGACACATAAGCCATAGCATGTGCGCTTTCCAGCGCCGGAATAATGCCTTCAATCTTGGTTAAATCACGGAAACCCTGTAGGGCTTCATTGTCCGTGATCGGTACATAGTTCACACGTTCCATATCTTTCAGGAAGCTATGTTCTGGCCCCACACCCGGATAATCCAGACCGGCAGAAATTGAATGCGTTTCAATGATCTGACCTTCTTTATCCGACATCAGGTAAGTCCGGTTACCATGCAGTACACCGACATGTCCGGCATTTAACGGCGCAGAGTGCTTACCAGTTTCAATACCCAAACCTGCTGCTTCTACTCCATACATTTTCACGTCTTGATCGTTCAGGAATGGGTAGAACAAGCCCATGGCATTGGATCCACCACCAACACATGCGACCAGTGCATCTGGCAGACGGCCTGCCTGCTCCTGAATCTGACGGCGTGCTTCACGGCCAATAATCGACTGGAAATCACGTACCAGCTGCGGATATGGATGTGGGCCTGCCACGGTACCAATCACATAGTAAGTTGAATCGACATTGGTTACCCAGTCACGCATGGCTTCGTTCATGGCATCTTTCAAGGTTTTAGAGCCACTTTGTACAGGCACAACTGTCGCACCAAGCAAACGCATACGGTACACGTTCATGGCCTGACGTTTGACATCTTCAGCGCCCATAAATACCACGCACTCAAGACCTAAACGTGCTGCAATTGTGGCAGTTGCTACACCATGCTGACCGGCACCTGTTTCGGCAATAATACGTTTTTTGCCTGACAATTTTGCAAGCAAGGCCTGACCGATGGTGTTGTTGACCTTATGCGAACCGGTATGGTTCAGGTCTTCACGTTTCAGATAAATTTGCGCACCACCCAACTCTTTCGACCATCGTTCAGCATGATATAAAGGACTCGGACGACCGACGTAAAACGCCAGGTCACGGTCAAATTCTGCCAAAAACTGTGCATCATCTTTCATACGGAAATAGAGCTTTTCCAAGTCTTCTAAAGCCGCCATGAGTGTTTCTGACACAAAACGTCCGCCATGAATACCGAAATGCCCGCGTTCATCCGGGAATTGGGTATAGTCAACTGCCTGACTGTTCTGGCTAGTACTTTGCTGATCCACGATGGACTCCTTGCATAAAGCGTTCTATGAGTTGTTGGTCTTTAATACCTTTTGCGGACTCGACACCGCCACTCACATCTACGGCATAGGCCTGTGTGGTGAGAATTGCCTGTTCGATATTGTCAGGATTTAAACCGCCTGCCAAGATCAAGGGAATATCAAGTTTGGGAAATGTCTCCCAATCGAAGCTGTGGCCCGTACCACCTTTCAGATCAGGATGCCATGCGTCTAACAACACTGCACTCGCGCCAGCATCTTGATAACGTTGAATTTCTACAACTACGTCAAGATCAGGTTTTACCTGAATGGCTTTATACCAACGGCGTCCCACCTGCTGGGCGATGGCCTGACATTGTTCAGGTGTTTCATCGCCATGAAATTGTAAAATATCCAATGGAACAGTTTTCAGAATATCCTGAATCTCATTAGCTGAATGATTCACAAACAGTCCAACCACTTGCACATAAGGTGCAATGGCTTGAACCAGTTGAGCAGCTTGCTCTGCTGTAACAGCTCGGGGACTCGGTGGATAAAATACGAATCCTATCGCATCTGCACCTGCGTTCACCACAGCATGAACATCTTCGACTCGGGTGATTCCACAAATTTTGGCACGGGTTCGCATATTATTCTGGCTCTAGATCTACCAATGTCTTGAACAATCTATAAGATTGGGGCAAATCATTGTAATGCAATTTTTCCGGCTTGCGTAAAGTTCATCCGGATTATTCTTGCTGTAGATTGTGTATAAGGCATACAAACTTTATACTGCGCCCATCTTGCAACGAGCCAAAGCAGCCTCCTGCTTTAGGGAAGCTGGTGTAAATCCAGCACTGCCCCCGCAACGGTAAAAATGAAACGTCTATCAAATAAACCGCTTCGGTTTACACCACTGCATCTTGATGTGGGAAGGTGGATAGACAGCAAAGCCTGTACTTTGCACATTTAAGTCCGGAAACCTGCTTGTTGTGTTCTATCACCCAATCATTCACGGGGAAGTGAATGTATGGAGCATTTCATGTCTATTCAATTTCAACCTACTGCCTTGGTAGGTGCGATCGCACTTGCGTTGGGTACCACTTCATCTGTTTTTGCTGCCGAGCAAAAAGTTGCAAAAGCATCTTTGGATACCATTGTGGTGACTGCTTCTCGTAGTGAACAAAATATCAAAGATGTACCCGCGCGTATTTCGATTATTGAGCCTGCAATTCTTGAGCAATCTCCCTTAGCCTCATTACCACACTTATTAAGTAATGAAGCATCTCTAAATATGGTGCAGTCAGGTGGCTATGGTCAACAATCATCTATTTTCCTAAGAGGCACAAATTCAACACACACTCTTGTTTTACGTGATGGTGTGAAACTTAATAGTGCAACAAGTGGTGTTGCATCTCTAGCATATATTGATACAACAGACCTCAAACAAATCGAAATACTTAAAGGTCCTGCTTCAGTTTTATATGGTACGAATGCTATTGGTGGGGTCGTACAGCTTGTTTCTAAAACTCCTGAAAAAACAGGTGTATTTGTTACAGGTGAAGTTGGTGAAAATAAAACTTATAAATCTATTGTCGGTGCTGACCTCGCTGAAAATGGGTTTTATGCCCAAATTCGTGGTCAACGCCTAGAATCAGATGGAACTCAAGTGACCAACGCTGAGCAATCTGATATTAAAACTGGTGATTTCGAACAAAAAGGTTTTAGTACTAAATTTGGTTTTGAAGATGAGCAAGTCGCTCTTTCTTTGGATTATGCACAAAACGAAGGTCAATCCACTTATGTTTCAAGTGTTTTTGCATCAGCTCCCTCTTATGCATTTTTAAATTTAAAAAATAACGCTGTCGATTTCAAAAATGAAAGTATCAATGTGAAAGCAAAATATAAAATTTCTGATCAACTTGAATTAAATGCACGTTTATCTCAATTTAAAGATGAAAGTGATCAATTAGATTCAAAAGATTTTGTAAATAGTAAAACCCAAGAAGCTGACCTATACACGAAAGTCATTTTACCAGCTCACCAAAACATCCTATTAGGTACCACTTTCCAAAATACCAAAGCCGATGCTATTTCTAGCGGATCTCCATATAAAGGAGACGTTGATTCACAAGGTTATTATATTCAGCACCAATACAGCAATCACGGTTTAAATACTCAAATTGGTATTCGTGTAGAAGACAATGACCAATTTGGCACGCATACCGTCGGTCAGGTGGCAGCTCGCTATCAAATATTGAAAAACACAAGTATTTACACTAATTGGGGCACAGCATTTAGAGCACCTAACTTAAATGAGCTCTATGTTAACTATTATGGCAATCCAAATTTAAAACCTGAAGAAAGTGCATCTTTTGAATTCGGTATTGATCAGAAGCTCCCTCTTGGATTTACCACTGGTTTGTCTGCGTATACTAACCAAGTGAAAAACCTCATTGATTATAATGATAAAAATGGCTACATCATTGACAACGTGAGTAAAGCAAAATTTGAGGGTATCGAAAGCTACGTTCATTGGGAACAAGATCAACTGTTTGCAAAACTTTCACACAACTATGTGAAAGCTACAAATGAAGAGATTCATAAGGAATTAGCTCGTCGTCCTCGTCAAAGCCTAACCTTGACAGCTGGATTACAAAATTCAGTTTATGGCATTAGCACATCGGTATCATCCAAATCAGCACCTAAAGACAATTCAAAAGTTGCTGGTTACGCAACGATTGATTTGAATGCGTATTGGAATGTAAATCCATCTGTCAAACTTTTCACTAATATCGACAATATTGGTGATGTAAAATTTGAAACCGCATCATACGGAGATGATCTTTTCTATATCAACGGCGGTCGCCTCGCTTCTGCCGGTGTAACCTTTACATACTAAGTTCAGCGTT
Organism: Acinetobacter sp. YH18001; assembly: GCF_013416975.1. NCBI lineage: Bacteria > Pseudomonadati > Pseudomonadota > Gammaproteobacteria > Moraxellales > Moraxellaceae > Acinetobacter > Acinetobacter sp. YH18001. The sequence goes on from NZ_VPEU01000012.1 coordinate 43,232, forward strand.
TCAATAAATACTTTTGAGCATCATGTCATGCCTATGGCATGATGCTTTTTATTTACAGCATTTAAAAATCAAGGAAATCACATGGGTCACCGTTTAAGTAAGATTTATACCCGCACAGGCGATTCAGGCACCACAGGTTTGGGTGATGGTTCTCGCGTTGCCAAAGACGATTTACGTATTGATGCGCTCGGTGATGTGGATGAACTCAATGCCGTGATTGGTGTATTACGTGCACAGATTTCAGCAAGCACGATTGAAGATAAAGCCACTTGGGACAAATCTTTAAGCCTGATTCAACACTGGTTATTTGATCTCGGTGGTGAAGTGTGTATTCCGGGTTTTAATCTGGTACAACCTGTGTCGATTGATTTTTTAGAAAATGATATCGACCGTATGAATGAAGCCTTGCCAATGCTCAAAGACTTTATTCTGCCTGCTGGCACTTTAGTCTGCAGCTTTGCCCATCAGGCGCGCGCAGTCTGCCGCCGGGCAGAACGTAGCGTGATGTCAGTCCACTCTCGCGACCAGAATATTCAGGCAGCGTCGCTACAACTGCTGAACCGTTTATCAGACTGGCTATTTGTAGCATCGCGCACCTTGCAACGCAGCGAGGGCGGTTCAGAAGTGCTGTGGCAAAAAAATATCAATGACAGCATCGAAAACTAGAATTATTTCTTGATTCTAAATCTAAAAATACGCGTCAGATGTATCTTGATTTTACAGTGCATCTGACGACAATAAGCCTTATCATCTTTTTGTCACATAGCACGCATACAATGAAATCAACTTCTCAATTTATGGGCAGTCTATGCGCATAATTGGTCATCGTGGTGCACGTGGCGAAGCCCCTGAAAATACCCTAGGCGGTTTTCAATATATTCAAGACATCGGTATTCGCGCCGTTGAGTTTGATGTGCGTCAGCTCAAAGACAATGCCTTAATCATCATGCATGATGATGATTTTGTGCGAACCACAGGTTTGCAAAAGCATTTATATGAATGCAATCGTCAAGATCTTGCACACTATAATCATGCTGTGACCTGGTCAGACTGGAATAAAGTCGAAGCCACTCCCCTTTTAAATCAGACCTTAAATGTCATTCGAGACTTTGAGCATATTGAAGTCGAAATCAAAAGTGTCGATTCCGAAGCTGCGGCTGAGAAAATTGCACTGGGCGTTGCACAGCAACTGCAAGGCTATGAGCAGGCGGCCATCATTACCAGTTTTGATGCCAAAGTCCTGCAAGCCTTCAAACAGCAAAATTCCCGGCTAAAACGCGGTTTACTCATCGAAACCGACCTAAAATATCAAGCGATTGATCAGGCGCTAGAACTGGATTGCTGTCATATTGGCTGGATGAATGAGCTGGCCAGCAAAGACCTGATTCAGGCCACCCAGGCTGCTGAATTGAATATCAGTGTCTGGACGGTCAATGATGTGAGCCGAGCCAAAGAGCTGCGTGATTGGGGAATTCAAGGGCTGATTACCGATTACCCAAAACTGATGCTGCAGCAACTCTAAAAAACAGCCTGATTATTGATCAGTTCAAATCGTTTTATTTAAGACAGCTCGATTTCATGTCAAGCTATTAAAGCGTGTCTGACTTTTAGATTGATTCGACTTGAATGTTAAATTAATTTTCTATGAGATATATTCTGCAAATTTTCTGGCAATATTGTAGAAATGATGAACAGTTAAATCGCTTAATATTAGCCCAATTAAATAGTCTAAAAGACCGATAATCCTCAGTCACTTAGTCGGAAATCAAGCCCCGTCTAGACTGGCAAAATGGTCGTTTTTGCCCTACTTATCCTGTTACTGACAAGTACAATACAACCGTACAATAATGCTAGTGATGCTATAGGCCACATGCTAATATAAACAAGATAGGCTGCTGTTAAAATCAACAGTGGTTTCTGCTTTTTGTTAAACCTTCCGAGGTTCTAGGAGTGCTGTTGGAGATGAATGCTCCCTTACCCAAAGCCCCCATTAACTGGATTGCGGTGTTTGCATTGGTGTTATTACCCATTGTCGCCCTGATTGCAATTCCGTTATATGCGTATCACCATGATTTTAGCGCCGCCGCTTGGATCAGCATGTTTGTTTTACTGGGCGTAAGCAGCCTTGGCATTACAGCAGGATACCATCGCCTGTGGGCACATCGTGCTTATGAAGCCACTCTACCATTAAAAATCATCTTAATGATTATGGGTACATTTGCTGTACAGAATAGTATCTTGTTCTGGGCATCTGGTCACCGTACTCATCATCGTCATGTCGATGATGTGGATCAAGATCCGTACTCGATCAACAAAGGTTTCTGGTATGCACATATCGGCTGGATGTTACGTGATTATCCATCAGGTGTGGCAAACTATAAAAATGCGCCAGATCTGTTAAAAGACAAAGTCGTCATGTTTCAGGACAAATACTATATTCCATTAGTGATTGCCGTTCATGCTGCTATTTTGCTTCCAATTGGCTGGGCAGTCGGCGATGTCTGGGGAGTCTTGCTGCTGGGTGGATTAGTGCGTTTAATCCTAAGCCATCATGTGACTTTCTTCATCAACTCGCTGTGTCACATGTGGGGCAATCGTCCTTATACCGACGAGAACACTGCACGTGACAACTTCGTACTTGCGATTGCCACCTGGGGTGAGGGTTATCATAATTACCACCACATTTTCCAGTACGATTACCGTAATGGCGTGAAATGGTGGCAATACGATCCAACCAAATGGTTGATCTGGACCTGCTCTAAACTGGGTTTAGCCAAAAACTTACGTCGTATTCCTAGCTTTAATATCAAAAAAGCGGAACTGGCGATGAAGTTTAAATATGCTGAACAGGATCTTGCGGTCTATGGTCATGATGTTTCTGAAGACATCATTACTGTGAAAACCAAGATTGCTCAGGAATATGATGCCTTTACCCAAACTTTAAATGACTGGGCCAAACTGAAAGAGCAAGAAATTCAGGTGAAAAAGGCTTCTATGGCAGAAAAAATTCACCAGATGGATGACAAACTGAAAGTTGAATTCCAGCTGGTTGAACAGCGTTTATCCCATCACCGGGCAACCTTAAATCTACTGGTTCGTAATTTGAAAAAATCAGCAGTATCTTAATAAAACTGCTCACAAAAAAGCCCCAATCGGGGCTTTTTTTATGTCTGAAAGATAACTTGAACTCTCGTTTATACAACAGTTTTCTACAGGCAACTTTGTTATAGTCAAGGTATTCCAAGCCTGTACTGAGTGCCATGTATTTTAACTCTCGTTATCAAACCCTTCCTGCTGCCCTTTATCACCATCAAGTTCCGCTGCCGTTGAAAGGCGCAAAAGCCGGGCATTTTAACGTAGCTTTGGCAGAACAACTGCAATGGTCAGATGATGATAAAGCGCAATGGGTCGAGATGTGTAGTGGTCAGAAAGTCTTTGCTGAGTTTCAACCCTTGGCCATGGTCTACGCAGGTCATCAGTTTGGTCAATGGGCTGGACAATTGGGAGATGGTCGCGGCCTGTTAATTGCACAGATCCTTGATCAGGAAGGTCAGACTATTGACCTGCATTTAAAAGGTGCGGGTGCAACGCCCTATTCACGCATGGGTGATGGGCGTGCAGTACTGCGTTCGGTGATTCGTGAGTATCTGGCGGGTCATGCATTAAATGCTTTGGGTGTAGCATCCAGTAATGCGGTAGGTTTTACTTCATCAATGCAAGGTATTCAGCGCGAAAAGCTCGAACCCGGTGCAATGATGTTACGTACTTCAGACTGTCATATTCGTTTCGGGCATTTTGAATGGATCAATCAATATCAGCCGGAGTTATTGGCTGAATTTACCCAGAAATGTATTGAATGGCATTATCTGGAATGCCTGCAAGCCGAACAGCCGCTATTAGCCTTTGCCACAAAAGTCATTCAGCGCACAGCGGTGATGATTGCCAAATGGCAACTGGTTGGCTTCGCGCATGGCGTGATGAATACTGACAACCTGAATATTACCGGTTCAACTTTGGACTTTGGTCCTTATGGCTTTATGGAGCGCTTCCGTCCGAACTGGATCAATAACCATTCGGATTATCAGGGGCGTTATACCTATCAGCAACAACCAAGTATCGGGCACTGGAACTTGTGGCAATGGTTAAACAATCTGGTTCCCCTCTGCCCTGCGGATTATGACAAAGAACAATGGAAACAGGATCTGGCCTGCTGTCTGGAACATTATGAGCAGACGTTCTTGGAACATTACAAACACGGTTTAAACCAGAAAATGGGCTTGCCAGGTTTCCATAAAGACAGTTTTGACTGTGCGATGGTATTTTTACGAATCTTGCAAAGTGAGCAACTGGATTACACCCAGAGTTTTATCCGCCTGCAAAATAAAGACTATGACGCTATTAAAGATGATTGTCTGGATCGCCGTCAGTTTGAAGCTTTCCTGACACAATATGAAACTATTCGTGCACATCAGGATATTGAAGAACTGGATGCCGCCATGAAGCAAGCCAATCCGCATTACATTCTGCGCAATCACATGGCACAGAAAGCCATTGAACGGGCAGAGCGTGATGATTTTTCCGAAGTCGATCGTTTGTTTAAATTGCTCAGCCAGCCTTATCTGAAACAGCCAGATCTGGAACATGCTGAAGATTTAGCACCATTGCCAAGTGATGTACCGGAAGTGATGGTGAGTTGTTCTTCTTAATTTATTGACATCACGAATAAAAACTGTGGATAATCTAGCCATTATCCACATTCTAAAAATACATTACTTTCTAAATGCATGATAATTTTAAGTGTTTCGTCTAATGCCCACTATATTAAATAGATAAAAACTTAATGGAAACTTCATTTTTATAAGATAGAAAACTTTTATTAATTATTATTAAAAATTATAAAAGCCTAGAATATGCATTCTCATAAATTATGTATTGTGATTAAAAATGGAATTAGAGACGATTCTAATCACATTAGGCTTTTTTGCCTTTTGTGGTGGTCTAATTGATGCTGCTGTAGGTGGAGGTGGGTTAGTCCAATTACCTGCCCTATTGCATGCTTTACCACAATATAGTCTCGCAACTGTCTTCGGAACAAATAAAGTTGCTGCATTGGCTGGAACATTTTCATCTATTTTTACCTATGTAAAAAAAATAAAAATTGTTTGGATACTGATGCTACCAACGATGGTTTCAGCATTTATTTTTGCTTTTGTTGGAGCAATGTCCGTTGCTTATATTCCTAAGGAGTTAATGCAGTATATTGTCTTTATTTTATTGATTGTTATCGCGCTTTATACATTCATGAAAAAGGATTTTGGCAAGATCCATACAACCATACAATGCGGTAAAAAAGAGATTTTACTAGGCATATTATTTGGTGGATTGATTGGTTTCTATGACGGAATATTTGGACCAGGAACGGGTAGTTTTTTAATTTTTTTGTTTGTTAAGATTTTTGCTTTTGATTTCTTAAATGCTTCAGCATCAGCGAAACTGGTAAATTTAGGTACTATCAGCGCATCACTCCTATTTTTTGTTCCGTCTGGAAATGTTTTATGGCTGATAGGAGTTGTTCTTGCAGTTTGTAATATTACAGGATCTCTTGTGGGAACGATGTTAGCTCTGCGCTATGGAAGTAGCTTTATTAGAGTATTTTTTCTTATCCTACTAGTCTTTTTAATTGGCCGTATGGGAATGTCTATCTTCTTTTCTCATTAAATATTTCTAAAATTAACGCAATGCACATCATACGCAATCATATATTTTTATTAATATAATTCAGTATCTTAAATACAACTTTAAGATACTATTACCATTAATTGGGTTTATTCGTGATTTTCACTGGTTCACGTTCACTGATTAAGCAATGTTCCACGAATTTGTCTAGCCAAAATTAATTTCAAAGTATAAAAAAAGCGAACCACTCGATTCGCTTTTTCATTGCAATACTTAATCAATCTTCAGGATATTCAAAACGGTAACCAACCCCATACACCGCCTGAATCCACTCATGACGGTTGCCAGTTTCCGCAGCATCGGAAATCTTGCGGCGCAGGTTTTTGATATGACTGTCAATGACCCGGTCTGCCACATCAAAACTGTCCGGATTGATATGATCAAGCAATTGCGCACGTGAATAAACCTGTCCGACATGTTCCAGGAATAATTCCAGCAAACGGAATTCAGTCGGGGTCAGGTTCAAGGCCTTTTGTTGATACCAGATCCGCTGCTGGGATTTGTCCATACGGAACAGATCATTACTTTCCGGTTCTGATTTACGGTCCAGACGACGTAAGACTGCCTGTACCCGTGCAACCAACTCTTTTGGACTAAATGGTTTACACAGATAATCATCTGCGCCCATATTCAGTCCCAACACACGGTCAATTTCTTCGGTACGCGCGGTCACCATAATAATCGGCAAATCTGACTGTTCACGCACTTTACGGCAAATGGTCAGACCGTCCATACGCGGCACCATCAAGTCCAAAATCATCAGACTCGGTTTACGCTGGGTAAAACTGTTATATGCTTCCTGCCCATCATGAAACATACTGACCTCAAAACCAGCAGCTTCCAGATAGTCTCGCACCAATTGTGCAAGTTCGATTTCATCTTCAACCAGCATGACATGTTTCATCAATATATTTCCTTTAGGGTTTCATTTGTTTAGGAAAACTCAGTTTGCAGCGTAAACCACCGAGTGGTGAATGCGCAAAGCTTAAGCTGCCACCCAGCGCCTGCGTAATTTTACATGATAATGCCAAACCAAGCCCAGTTCCGCCAGTCGCCCGGGTACGCGAATCATCGACACGGTAGAAACGCTCGCCAATCCGCGCCAGTTGCTCATCGCTCAAACCAAATGGGCTGTCATCGACATATAAGCTCCATTCTTTCTCATCCTGCATGCTATGAATATGCACCTGCCCGCCCGCTTCAGTATAGCGAATACTATTACTCAGCAAGTTGGCCACAATCTGTTTAAAACGATCCAGATCCAGATTTAACTCAGTATCTTCGCCATTTGCGGTGACCGTCAATTTAGCCTGTTCAAAGTTTGGCTGGAAGTTGATCAGTTCCTGCTGTACCACCTCCCACGGATTCACCGTCGAGAAGTAAAATTGCAATTGCTGCGCATCGGCCTGTGCCAATGCGGCCAGATCCTGTGTCAGTTTTTTCAGGCTGGTGACCTGCGCCAGCATGGAAGCAAAATGTTCAGGGGTGGGTTTACGAATCCCATCCTGCATCGCTTCAATCTGTGCCTGCAATACCGCCAGTGGCGTTTTCAATTCATGTGAGGTATCTGCCACCCATTGACGGCGTGAGGTTTCATGCTGATCCAGAATCACAGCCAAGGCATTTAATTCATTGGACAAATCACCCAATTCATCATTGCGGTTGACTTTGACCTGATATTGATAATTTCCCTGAGTCAAGGCACGCGTACCATTGAGCAGACGTTGAATCGGCTTTTTGAAATAAGTCGCCAATAACAGGGAAGCAATCAGACTCGCTAAAATACTGAGTGCATAAACCAGAAATAAATAACGCTTTTGGTTACTGAAGAAATTAATACTGAGCGCATCATCCTGATCCAGAACCGGTTTTAAGCCCAAATAACCGACAATCTGGTTATTCACCATAATCGGGCGATAAGAAATTTGCTCATCCGAAGCCTCACCCACTACAAAACGACGCTTGGCATCATACAGTGAGAGACGTGAACTGAGGCCAAGACGATCCGGCATCTGGATAAACTGTTTCTTGCCAGTCAGTTGCTGTGCTGGCTGCTCACCATTTTTGCGATCGGTTCTAAACAGATTCTGATTGGAACTGAGCGGGAATTTCAAGCCTTCAAAAGGCTGAAACTGGGACGGCAAATTAGACGCCAGCACCCGTAATTCTTCTTCATTGACCTGACGTTGTGGCAGCTCTGGATCCACCATACTTGGTGCGACCTGAGCCAGGGTCTGTTCCTGAAAATAACGCTGCTGCAAGGCAATATCATACTGACGGCGCAGCCACCAGCGTGATAAACGGTCATAATCATCCGGCGCGGCTTCACCTTCCATCTGGAGAATCTGTGCCTGAATCGCATTGCCCCAGTCCTGATAGACTGCATAGACATCGGCCAGATTTTCAATCACATAATCCAGCTTCTGCATTTCGACATCGGCGACATAGCGGGCGAAATTACGCTGCATATTCAGATGCAATACACCCAGGCTCACCGTGGTAATGACCAGCGTGGTCAACAGCACGGTCAAAAATAGACGTAATGCAATGGGAATGCGGCGAATGTTCAAAATAGAAATCTCAATTTTTCTTCTATATTCATTATTGTAGCGAACATGGCATCAAAAAACTCTTCATTGTTTCTTCATCTTTATTGTTTAATCTTTACCTGACATAAAATCAGGTTCTTGACGGGAATAAATACAATGCAAGCCATGACAAAAATAGCCTTAATCAGTGCCAGTGTTCTTTCTATGGGTGCTTTGACTGCCTGTCAATCTACCAGTAATGTACCGAACAATGAGCATCGCCAAATGATGAAACATCATCATGAGGGTAAAAAACAGCATCATCTTTCGCCTGAACAGCGCGAGCAGTTTAAGGAAAAGCGTGCGGAACGTCTGCAATTTGCCAAACAGCTGCAACAGGCCTGTGACAATAAAGCCGTAGGTTCAGCGGTTCAAATCAAGGCCGGTGATAAAACCATTGATGGCAATTGCACTATCGTTTTTAAAGCCGATCGTAAAAACATGCAAGGCCAGCGCGGTGAACACCGCGGCATGAAAGGTGAACATCGTCCAATGCGTGCCGATGTCCGTGGCGGCATGATGCGCGGTGAAGCATTAACTGATGCAAAACGTGCAGAATTGACCAAACAGTTTGATCAACGTCTGGCTCAGCGTCAGGCACAACAACAAGCGATGCTGCAAGCCTGTCAAGGCAAGAAAGATGGTACTGCTGCACAGATCAAAGCAGGTGAACAAACAGTGAATGGTCAATGTCATGTTCGTTTCCAGCCCAAAACATCTGCCTATTAATGCATAGGAATCAATGATTCACGACAAGCACCTTCGGGTGCTTTTTTATTGCGTGCTATTTACCCTGGATAGTTGACTATTCGTATCATACAAAATATGACTAAAGCCTTTATACTCAATATGTTTAATACGTCATGCATATTAATCTTTGACTTTACAGTCACCAAGAAATCCCCCTGAAAAGCTTGTACCGCAGGGGAAGATGTTGCAGGATTAGAATCATTCCAAACCGTGTCAGTGAAGATACGTTTTTAGTTCATCTAAGATTATAACGCTGGTTAAACCAGTATTGAGGAAACCGATATGCCACAATACAAAGCGCCTTTACGTGATATGCAATTTGTGTTGCATGAATTATTAAATGCTGAACAACACTATGCAAATCTCCCTGCATTCCAAGAAAACGTAAGCCGTGAACTGGTAGATCAGTACTTAGAAGCTGCGGCTGATTTCTGTGAAAATGAACTCTCTCCGATTAACCAGGCGGGCGACCGTGAAGGTTGTACCTGGAATGACGGCGTGGTGACTACACCAACAGGCTTTAAAGAAGCGTATCAAAAATACATCGAGCTTGGCTTCCCTTCACTTTCTGCTGAAGAACAGTATGGCGGTCAAGGTTTACCAAATTCTTTAGGGATTACCATTTCTGAAATGGTCGGTACTGCGAACTGGGCATGGGGCATGTACCCTGGCCTGTCTCACGGTGCAGTTCGTACTTTAGAACACCACGGTTCAGCTGAACAAAAAGATGCTTACCTGCCTAAACTGGTTTCAGGTGAGTGGACGGGTACCATGTGCCTGACCGAATCGCATGCAGGTTCTGACCTGGGTATTATCCGTACCAAAGCCGAGCCACAAGCAGATGGTAGCTACGCCATTTCTGGCGAGAAAATCTTCATCTCTGCGGGTGAACACGACATGGCTGAAAACATCATCCATATCGTACTGGCACGTTTACCGGGCGCACCGAAAGGCACCAAAGGTATTTCATTATTCATCGTACCGAAGTTCAACCTGAATGCCGATGGCTCTATTGCCGATCGCAATGGCGTACGTTGTGGTTCAATCGAACATAAAATGGGGATCCACGGTAACGCAACCTGTGTGATCAACTTCGATAACGCGAAAGGCTTCCTGATTGGCCCTGAAAACCGTGGTCTGAACTGCATGTTCACCTTCATGAACACCGCACGTATCGGTACGGCAGTACAAGGTCTGGCAGCGTCTGAAGGTTCTTTCCAGGGTGCACTTGCCTACGCCAAAGACCGTCTGGCGATGCGTTCACTGTCTGGCCCTAAAAACCCGGAAAAAGAAGCAGATCCAATCATTGTGCATCCAGCTGTACGTAACATGCTGCTAACCCAAAAAGCATATGCAGAAGCAGGTCGTGCACTGGTTTACCTGTTGGCGCAATATGCGGACGTGGTTGAACATGCTGTAGAAGAAGCCGATCGTAAATTTGCAGACAATATCCTGTCTCTACTTACCCCAATCGCAAAAGCATTCCTGACTGAAACCGGTTCTGAAGCTGCGAAACACGGTGTGCAGGTCTTCGGTGGTCATGGCTTCATTTCTGAGCATGGCATGGAGCAAATCGTACGTGATACACGTATTGCCTGTTTGTACGAAGGTACCACTGAAATTCAGGCGCTGGACTTGTTAGGTCGTAAAGTGTTGGGTACTCAAGGTGCGATGTTGAAAGACTTCACCAAGATGATCCACAAATTTGCTGAAGCGCACAAAGACAATGCTGCAATGAAAGAATTCGTTGAGCCATTGGCTGCCTTGAACAAGGAATGGGGCGACCTGACCATGCAAATTGGTATGCGTGCGATGCAAAACCCTGAAGAAGTCGGTGCAGCTGCGGTCGATTACCTGTACTTCTCTGGTTATGTCACCCTGGCTTACCTATGGGCACGTATGGCACTGGTTGCTCAAGAGCAACTGGCTGCTGGCACCACTGAAGTTGACTTCTACAATGCCAAAGTGACCACTGCACGCTTCTACTTCAAGAAAATCCTGCCACGCGTTCGTTCACATGTTGACGTGATCGCAACAGGTGTAGAGCCATTGATGAACCTGGATGCAGAACATTTCGCATTCTAAGTTAGAATCAGACTAATCGCATCACAGAAAAAGGACGGTCAATGAACAGACAGTCCTTTTTCTTTATAACGAGTTACAGAATTAACCTTTAGTCGTCTAACATTCAGATTTTGAGTGTTTTAGACTGATTAAAACTTATTTAATCAAACAATAAACAGGTGACACACCATGCCAATTTATAACGCGCCACTTGCCGATATGAAATTCATCCTCAACGATGTCTTTAATGCAGAACAATTCTGGCAAGCCAATGAAAATTTAGCGCACCTCGATGCTGCAACAGCAGAAGCTATTCTGGAAGAAATGGCGAAATTTGCGCAAAACGTGACCCTGCCACTCAACCGTAGCGGTGATGAAGAAGGCGCAAAATATGAAAATGGCAATGTGACTACCCCTGCTGGCTTTAAAGAAGCCTTTAAACAATATGCCGAAGGCGGCTGGATCGGGTTGGGCGCAGATACCGAATGGGGCGGCCAGGAAATGCCGAAAATGCTAACGGTACTTTCTGATGAAATGCTGTTTGCCACCAACCCGTCTTTCATGCTGTATCCGCTGCTGTCTGTCGGTGCAGGTATGGCCTTAAACAGCTATGCTTCACAAGCGCAAAAAGAAACCTATTTACCTAAAATTTATTCGGGTGAATGGTCAGGCACCATGTGCTTAACCGAGCCACATGCCGGTACAGATCTGGGGATTATCAAAACCAAAGCTGAACACAATGAAGATGGTAGCTATAGCATCACCGGCACCAAGATTTTCATCACTGGTGGTGATCATGATCTGGCGGAAAACATCATTCATCTGGTTCTGGCCAAAACCCCAGATGCACCTGCGGGTTCACGTGGTATTTCCCTGTTTATCGTACCGAAATTCCTGGTCAATGAAGATGGTTCTGTTGGCGAACGCAATCCTGTAGGGCCAGGTTCTATCGAACACAAAATGGGCATTAAAGCTTCTGCGACCTGTGTCATGAATTTTGACGGCGCCAAAGGCTATCTGGTGGGTAAAGAAAACGAAGGTCTGGCTGCGATGTTCGTAATGATGAACTATGAACGCCTGTCCATGGGGATTCAGGGCTTAGGTGCTTCTGAATTTGCTTATCAAAATGCTGCACAATATGCCACAGACCGTTTACAGGGTCGCAGTGCGGCTGGCGTTCAATCACCAAACAAACCGGCGGACAGTATTCTGGTGCATGGTGATGTACGCCGTATGCTGCTGAATGTACGTGCCAACAATGAAGCGTCTCGTGCCTTTGCAGTTTATGTCGGTCAGCAACTGGACATTACCAAATTCTCTACTGATCCTGAAGCGGTGAAAAAAGCCAATGACCGCGTGGCACTACTCACGCCAATCGCAAAAGCCTATTTAACCGATACTGCCTTCCAGGCAACATTAGATGCGCAAATGGTGTTTGGTGGTCATGGCTATATCCGTGAATGGGGCGTGGAACAATGTATCCGTGACCTGCGTATTTCTCAGATCTATGAAGGCACCAACGGCGTACAGTCACAAGATTTAATCGGTCGTAAAACCATTAAATGTGGCGGTGAATATATCTCTGAATATATCTCTGAAATCCGCGACTTTGCCAACAGTCTGGATGCAGACCTAAACTTCATTAAAGACGCCACTTTGGATGCAGCGACTGAAGTCGAATCGGTGACTCAGTTTATTCTGGAAGCAGCAAGAGAAAGTCATGATTTCCCGAACTCGACCGCGGTCGACTATCTGCACGCTGTCGGTCTGCTCAGCTTCTCGTATATGTTCGCACGTATTGCCAATGCTGCGAAAAATAAAGAAGGCGAGTTCTATCAAAACAAACTGGCTTTGGCGAATTATTTTGTGCAACGCATTCTGCCTGAGCTGGCTCTACGCATCACCAAAGTAAAATCAGGTTCTGACCTGATCATGAACTTCTCTGAAGATTACTTCACGACTCAAGCTTAAGCTGAAACAGCCATAATCAAAAACGCCTGCTTGATGCAGGCGTTTTTATTACAATTCGAAACTTAAACTTTCTGAATCATTAAAGAATCCGGTTGATTATTGCTTTTCGGATTCAGATGTTTATTCACAATTTTGATATTCCCCTCTGACTCTAAAGACTCGCAGAGTTCCACCACCTTTTGCATATCTTCAGCCTTAATGCCTACGCCGAGGATTAATTTTTTTCCGGCTTCTAATTGGTCAATTTTTGTTTGAATTTTATCTAACACTTTTTTCTCCTATTTATTCAATGTACCACCCATACAATATAGCAATTTAGTCTAAAAAAAGCGCAAAAGTTCAAATAATTTAATCTTTATTTTTCATCCAATCATTCTGTGCATAATTTTTGCAGGTTATTCTCTAAGTATTGTTTATATCACATAAAAATCAGGAAGATCTTATGCCGAAACCCCATCCCAAAGTTGAAAAACTTGAAGCCCTCCTCGACCGTTTTGGTAATCTTGCTGTAGAAAGTTTTCATTATATTGCCCTGTTTGTAATTGGCTGTATGGTGATCTGGTCTGCCGGTCATACCGTCGTCGACATTCTAACCGTTAAACAGTTCGCCACCATTGACGATATTCTTTTACTGTTCATCTATCTGGAACTCGGTGCCATGGTTGGGATCTATTTTAAAACCAATCATATGCCGGTACGCTTCCTGATTTATATTGCCATTACCGCACTGACCCGCTTGCTCATTGCGGACATTCAGCACACGCATAAAGCCAGTATGGATCTGGTGATTATTACCGGTTCGATCCTGATTATGGCCTTTGCGATATTAGTGGTGCGCTATGCGTCATGGACCTACCCATCGGTGATTCGTGACAAACACAGCGAGAAACCAGTGCCACAAGGCAAAACGCCTCGTCCGGAAGATGATGAGTTGGCTTGATATAAAAAATCCCCCTTGAATAAAGGGGGATTTTTAACTTAACGATTCGGCACCAGCACATAACGTCCATTTTCATAAATCCAGTAACTGCCACGCGGTGGTGCAGGTAAGCCCAGACGCTGCCAGTCACTGATAACGCTATATCTTGAACTTTCAATTCGAGCCACATTCGGATCGCCATTCACCCAGCTATAGCTATTGGAATTTTGATAAATCGTGGTCGGTGCCTGATACTGGATATTGAGACCACTTTGACTTTGAGCCGGCGGATAACCCCAATGGGTCGGTCGTTGCGGGTAATGTGGTCTAGGTGGCATCGGACGCTGCGGATAAGAGTGCCGTGGTGGATCATAAGAGCGTGATGGTGCAGCGCGGTAATTCGGCTTAGAACGTTCAACCCCTGTATATCCGCCCCAAGCGTTTCCGGCCATCGTCTGTGCAGAAGCCCCCAATAGCAATGCAGCAAATATTGCACTCAATAACACTATTTTCATTTGAGCTTCCTCTCAATCACTCGTTTATATTTTAAACAAAATAAATGCAGAAAATATGAATACGCTTACTGACCCTGCAATTTTTTGTAATGTGCCTGCGTATTTTCAATCTAGCAGGCCCATCGGCAGGCGACTGCTTTATGCTAAAATCACTTTTTTAATGTTTCGAGTTGAATACCGTGTCTGATTTAAATTTCGATCGTTTACATGAATATTTTTCTAAAGTGCCGAGTGTTCAAAAAGAACGGATTGATAGCTATGGTTCAGATGGCAAACAGGCATGGTGGTTTAAATTTCAGATCAATGTAGATCATCCGTTGGCTTGGCAGACCGTACAGGAACTAGGTCATGTCCTGAATTATATTTCTAAAAATGAACGTCTTCCGACTCAGTTCCTGCCAGTATCGCCACCACCGTATATGAATGGTGTCGCCAAAGATTTCTTGTCTTGGGTGATTCAATGTAATCATGCCGACTTCCCGCCAGATGTAGTCTGTGACTGGCTAGAAGCACGTTTACCCAATCCGGTCGACCATGAAGAGCAATGGAAAATTAAAACGGATCTTGCTGAACTTGAAGCATTGTCCGATAAAGAACTGGATGAACTGGTTCCACCGAATCCGGAGCCTTAAAAAATCCCTCCTACCCTCCCTTTAAAAAAGGGAGGTAAAGTCCCTCTTTTCAAAAGAGGGATTTAGGGAGATTATTAGAGATGCTAAAACGTCGACCAGCCGCTCCATTCCATAAAGCGGTACAGCCAATATTTAGACCATGAATTGTCTTCATATTGTCTATAGTCCACACTCATCACACGGCCATTCAGATTTGACCATGCACCATCAAAATATTGTTGGGCATCTTTAAACACTTCTGCCTGATGCTGACCCAGCACGCGCATATTGGTTTCCAGATTATAGTTTTTCAGATTGCGTGCGGTGAAATTGGCCGAACCTAAAATCATTTCAGCCTGTTGAGCATTACGCTTCATCAATATTTTGCTATGACATTGCTCACCCTGGGTATTGCACCAGCGTACATCAATGCCTGCCTTGTGCAGTTCCGAAGCCACCTGCCGGTTTGGAATCCCGTTTTTCTCACGGCCAAAGGCATCTTTATTGGGATCGAGTAAAACCCGAACCTTAACCTTGCGTTCATGCGCCGCGATCAGACTTTTAATAATCTTGCGCTCGGACAGATAAAACATGGCCAGATCAATCTGTTCATTTTTTTTCGCCGTCTGAATCAGATTTAAAGTCGCATCATAAATGGCTTTTTCCGTCAGGACCTGCACCTGTGGCTGGGTAGATTCTGCCTGAAAATCACCCGCGATAATGGCTGGCATATTGGCCTGTGACATGATGCCGACCGATTGTTCTGTTCTCAGAATATCCACGGCTGTGGTTCCCCAGACCAATAAACCGATATTGGAATGCCGCGAACTCCCATCATGCGGATTCATGGAGGTGACCAGCGCTTTCCAGCCCTGATCGGTGTCTACCACCAAAGTTTTACGATGATTGGCTTTAAAGTTAAATAAATCAAAATAACTGCGCAGGGTAATTTTTTCTGGGCCAAATGGATTCGGTAACCAGCCTTTTTCCGGATTATTACCAATGCCCTGGCAACATAAATACCAGAACCCCGACCAGCTCGGATTGGACGCCCGCAAAGGGATCAGATTGGTTTCAATTACATCGATACCATGCTGACGTAACTTGCGATACTGCTCGGACTGAATTCCGCCATAGACTGAATTGATCGGATCGGTAATGAACTTGATTTCAACTTGCGGTTGCAGCAGACGTTTACTGATTAAGGCATCGCTCAACTGTTGACTCAATGCCTGATGTTCCTGTGTCGAGGCACCGGTTTGCTGATTAAATAAAAACAGATCCAGCACAATCAGTGATTTGGCCTCTTCAATCATCTTCAGCATTTCATTAAAAATACGATGATCTAAGTGCTGTTTTCCTTGTGCATCCAGATAAGTCCGATCGGCCAGAAACTTGACTTCGGCATGGCGCAGCTTGCCAGTGTAATTCAGACCTTCTGGTAAAGGCTTATAAGTATGATAAACAGCAGATGCCAGATAACTGACCGCCAGTAGACTGATAATCAATGCCGCATAACGGCGATTTGACCAGTTCAGTTTATTGTGAATTCGTTGAAAGATACGCATAAGAAAAAACCTAACCCAATATGCTCAGGCTAGGTTTTATCAGATGATTTTTCAAGTCAATTTCAGTGACATCTCTTTGATTTGGTCAGTTATTTCATCACTACTTTAGAAATCATACTGCACACCGACGCTAAAGTTACGACCAACTTGCGGAATATTCGACAGGAATGAAGTATGGGAATAGACCTGATCATCGAGCAGGTTATTGGCCTTGAAATACACCCGATAAGCATTTTTATCTGCAAGGGTATTGGTATAGCTTAAGCCCACATTGACCATGTTGTAGCCTTGGGTTTCCTCTTCATAGCTGGCAATCTTGTCCTGATTGAAGACATGATAATATTCAGCCAGACCTGACCAGCCATCGGCAAAATCTGCTTCCACTTTGCTGCCTAAGCGACCGGCAGGAATACGTGGTGCATTCTCAGCTTCAATTTTGCCACGCACGTAATCGCCAAAGACACTCAGCTTGTACATATCATTGATCTGATAACCGGCTTGAGCCTCAGTGCCATAGAATCTGGCCTGGTCTTGGGTATATTGCACGCCGCGCAAATTACCTTTCTGCGCTACCGTTTCGCCATAAATATAATCATCAAACCAGTTGTGATAGACATGCACATGGTAATCCAGTTTATCCCCTGCATAGTGCAGACCTAATTCAAGATTATTTGACCTTTCTTTATCAAGATCAGGATTCCCCACTTCATAGGTATTGGTCGCAAAATGCAGACCATCAGCATACAGCTCTTGCGCTAGAGGCAAACGCTGTTGATGTGATCCCACTACAGACAGTTTGTAATTCGGTGCAAACTCCCAATTCGCAGCGGCAGAGGCAGAAACACCCGTACCGGAATAATCTTTTTGCTCCGAATCCACTTTTACTTTTTGATGATCGACACGTGCTCCAAGTTCAACATGAACATCGCCGAACTGCTTATGTTCTAAAGCAAAAAGGCTGTATTTTTGGGTTTTGGTATCTGCCATTAACACATCATGATTATGACCCGCATGCTCACTCTGATCGTGCTCATGTCCTTCATGATCGTGTTCTGCATGACTATGCGATTCTGGAGCCGATAAATTAATTTTCTGCTGTGAAAGCTGGGTGCCAATGACACCTTCCCAACCTGCAACAGGAACATGCACCAGTTCTAGACGTGCATCATAACCCTTACTTTTAAAGTTGCTGATGACTGCATTTTCTTCCAGTTCATCATGTTCATAATCGGTAAAGCTGGCATGCGCACGCAACTTGTCAAAACCGGCAAAAGGTTGTTCTAGCTCGGTACGAACATCATAACGCTCAGAGTTTAAATCTACCCACGGCCCTGCTGTTTTTTCATGATCATGCTCATCTTCACCCGGTTTTGGACAGTGAAAATGATCGCCATGAATTTCACAGCCATGATATTCATGGCTGTGTCCTGGCAGACCATATTGGTCTTGGCGGTTACTATAAGATAAGCCGACAAAACCACGGTCATGGATCCATGATCCACCAATATTCACCGTTTGCCCTTCGGCAAAGGTATTGTCTACACGGCGTTTTTTTACACTATGTTCATGCTCATGTATATGAATCTCACCATTATCTTCAACATGCTCTTCTTTGTGGGTATGCGTATCAAAATAACCAGGGGCAATATAATCATTGGCCTTACGTTTTGAGCCTTCTACACGCAAAGCAAAATTTTCACCAATTCCAGCCGTAATTCCTGCACTGGCCAGTTTCTCATCACTGCCCGTGTTATAGCGCAGACCGACTGTACCTTCCAGACCATCTTCAGGCATTTGCGTTGGAATTTTCTGATCGGTGACATTGACCAGACCACCCACTGTTCCTGCTGCATAGAGCAACGTCGATGGCCCACGAATCACTTCGACCTGTTTTGCCAAAATCGGATCGACGGTGACGGTGTGATCTGGAGATAACGTGGAAACATCGGCTGTCTCTGAAGCATGCTGCAAGACTTTGACACGTGGCCCATCTTGCCCACGAATCACCGGACGGCTGGCCCCCGTACCAAACTGGTTAGAATATACGCCCAGTTCATCTGCCAATGCATCTCCAATGGTGGTTGCACGTTCAGACAAGGCTTTCTGATCTACAACATGATCCGCTACCGCAAAGTCCGCTGCAGTCTGCACCAGTGGATGAGCTTGCACCTGAATGGTGTCCATGGTCTGCACGGGAATGGAAGATGAGGTCTGTTCTGCAAAAACTGTAGGGGCAGCTACAGCAAAAATTGAAAGTGTTATTAGATTCTTAGGGAAGGACATGACTGAAGCTCAAATTCACCATTTTGGATGAATGTTATAATATAACATTTCATTGTTTTTGCAATCCTTTACGATAATCCTTCGCATATTTTATTAAAATGTGTTTTCTGGTTATTTTCATCTTTAAAAAAACTTTTATGCCCTTTACCCTGTCTCATGCTGTACTTGCACCACCTCTTTCACGTTTAAGCGGAAACCGGCTTCCGATTGCTGCATTGGCGATTGGCTGTATGGTGCCCGATTTACATCGTCTGTTTAGTTCCAGCAATTCGAATGTTACGCATTTATGGTCCTCGCTGATTCATCCGGACCTGTGGATCGGATTGGGCTTTTGTGCAATCTGGTATGCTCTATATCGGCCAGCCATTTACCGCTTTGTCGGAATTCAGCATGATCTAAATATTCACACTCTCATTTCAGCATTCAAGTTTTTTCTGGCAGTTTGTCTGGCGGTGATCATCGGTACTGCCACCCATTTAATCTGGGATGGACTAACGCATGTCGACTTTCGAACTTTTGCCTTTCATAACGTCTTAGCCCAACATTTTCAGTTGCTTGGACAAAGTTATCCGCTGCACCGAATTTTACAGATTGGCACCTCAGTGATTGTCTTGCCTCTTATCCTGTGGATGAGCGTGCATTACTATAAAAAACATCAGCAATATCTGGCAGTGAACCTGAAAATCAAAGCTTATGCCTGCGGATTATTGCTGTTTTCGATATTCACTGGCCTATTTTCAGTCTGGGATTATGCACGCTATATCTCGACAGAGGTCTGGCAATCCGATCTGTACTATTTTACCGGCCGTTCCATCAATGAATTCAGTCAGGGTTTTCTGATGACTTTCACTCTGGGATGTGTGCTGTTTTTATTTTTAGATCGCGACCGTCGCCTGGGTTAATCAAACAGCTGGCTTTTATCCCATTCACTTTAAAATGATATTGTTTTTGGGCCAAGTTCTTGTGACAACATGCCCAAAGAGGCATAATCCTACCTTTACTTAAAAGCGGTACGCTGTTTACGTATTCGCTGACCTTAACCCATATAGTTGGATTTCTAACGCTATGATGCGAACTCATTACTGCGGTTCTTTAACCGAAGCTCAAATTGACCAAACCGTAACATTGTGCGGTTGGGTACACCGTCGCCGTGACCATGGTGGTGTGATTTTCCTGGATATGCGTGACCGTGACGGTCTTGTTCAAGTGGTTATTGACCCGGATACCCCTGAAGCATTCGCAACTGCGGACAAAGTACGTTCAGAATTCGTATTAAAAATTACAGGCCGTGTACGTCGCCGTTATGAAGGCACAGAAAATGCCAATATGGTGAGCGGTCAGATCGAAGTCTTAGGTAAAGAAATTGAAGTTCTTGCTCAGTCAGACACTCCGCCATTCCCTTTGAATGACGAAAACACCAATATTTCTGAAGAAATTCGTTTGAAATACCGTTTCTTGGACATCCGTCGTCCAGAAATGTTAGATCGCCTACGTTTCCGTTCTAAATTGACCAACCTGATTCGTAACTACTTCGAAGACAATGGTTTCCTAGACGTTGAAACTCCGATTTTGACCCGTGCAACCCCAGAAGGCGCGCGTGACTATTTGGTACCAAGCCGTGTATCAAACGGTAGCTTCTATGCACTGCCACAATCTCCACAGCTGTTCAAACAGTTGTTGATGGTCGGCGGTATCGATCGTTACTACCAAATCGCAAAATGTTTCCGTGACGAAGACCTGCGTGCAGATCGTCAGCCAGAATTTACCCAGATTGACGTTGAAACATCGTTCATGAGTGACGATGACATTATGGATTTGATGGAAACCTTGACGGTTAAAATGTTCAAAGAACTTTTAAATGTTGAATTCGACAAATTCCCACGTATGACTTATGCCGATGCAATGCGTGACTATGCATCTGACAAACCGGATATGCGTATTCCTTTGAAACTGGTTGACGTTGCAGACATGATGCAAGACGTTGAGTTCAAAGTATTCGCAGGTCCTGCTAAAGACCCGAAAGGCCGTATCGTTGCGCTTCGCGTACCGGGTGCAGGTTCATTGCCACGTAGCCAGATTGATGAATACACCAAATTTGTCGGCATCTACGGTGCAAAAGGTCTCGCTTATATCAAAGTTAACGAACTTGAAAAAGGTATCGAAGGCCTTCAGTCTCCAATCGTGAAATTCATCGAGCCAATCGTGCTTGATCTATTAAAACGTGTGGGTGCTGAAAATGGCGATATCGTATTCTTCGGTGCGGACAAAGCGAAAGTTGTAAACGATGCAATGGGTGCTTTACGTATTAAAGTCGGCCATGACATGAAATTGGCAACATGTGAGTGGGCACCGCTTTGGGTGGTTGACTTCCCGATGTTCGAAGAAACTGACGATGGCAAATGGACCTCTGTGCATCACCCATTCACGCTACCGAAATCAAGCGTTGAAGAGGTGAAAAACAACCCGGGTGCTGCACTTTCTGTTGCTTACGATATGGTATTGAACGGTACTGAAGTGGGTGGTGGTTCGCTGCGTATTCATAACCTTGAAATGCAAAAAGCGATTTTTGAAGCTTTAGGCATTGATGAAGAAGAAGCGGAAGAGAAATTCAGCTTCTTGCTCAATGCTTTACGTTATGGCGCACCTCCACATGGTGGTTTGGCATTCGGTCTTGACCGTCTGGTAATGTTGATGACTGGTGCATCTTCAATCCGTGACGTGATCGCATTCCCGAAAACCAAAACTGCGGAATGTCCATTGACGCAAGCACCGGCACCAGTTGAATCAAACCAACTGCGTGACCTTGGTATTCGCTTACGTGAAAAACCAAAAGCTGAATCTCCAGAATAATTCTTGAAGATTTAAGTGAAAAGCCCTGCCTTGCGCGGGGCTTTTTTTGTGTGATTGAGTCGACTCTGGAACAGTGGCATAATAGCGATAGTTTTTAATCTAAGGTAATTCGCAATGGCTATGCGTCCTGCAGTTCGTAATCGCAGCATTATGCTTATTGTATTTTCAGTGGTTCAATGGCTGTTCATGCGTTATATCCTTGCCAACAACCTGTTCAACCTCGATACCAATGAACGTATTGTGTATTTTTGCCTGAGCAGTATTTTAGGTGCCTTACTGATTTTCGTCGGTTTGATTTATATGGTGCTGAAGGGCAATCCAGATAAAGACCTATAATCTGACGCTCTGGATAGCATGTACACCTTACTGAAAAATTTCTCTAAATTTCCATTAAGATTTATTCAAAATCTTGCGCAACTGGCTGGATCTCTTTTGTATCTCAGCCATTCTTCTGCACGCCGAGTCACCGAGATTAATCTGGCCTCTGCCTATCCTGAACTTTCGGAATCTGAACGCGCTGATTTAAGTAAACGCAGCCTGAAAAGTCAGTGTATGACCTATGCGGAATCGGTCAAGATTTGGGGTTCATCACCAGATTATGCGCTGTCTTTAATTCGAGATGTGCATGGTGCAGATTTATTTATTCAGGCTTTAAAAAACCCGCATGGCTGCTTGGCGGTAGTGCCTCATTTTGGTACTTGGGAGCTGTTGAATGTCTGGGTCAATCAACATACCTCCCCTGTGATTATGTATAAGCCCAGCAAAAATGAAGATGTCGATCGCTTTATGCTGGAAGCTCGGCAACGTCTGAATGCGACACTGGTTCCGACCGATGATTCTGGTGTCCGTGCTTTATTTAAGCATCTCAAACAGGGTGGTTTTTCTGCGATTTTACCGGATCATGTCCCGAAAGAATCTGGTGGAATCTATTCTTATTTTTATGGTCAAAATGCGCTATCTTCTACGCTTCTTTCCAAACTTGCGGCTAAAACACAATGCTCTGTAATTGGGCTGAGTTGTTTAAGACGTGAAGATTTATCCGGTTATGATATTCATGTCACCACGTTATCAGATGATATTTTGTCTAAAGACTTACAGCTTTCTGTCGATACTTTAAATAAAGAAATGGAGCGCATAATTAATATCGCTCCAGAACAGTATTTGTGGGGATATAAAAGGTTTAGAAATATAGAGGGTGCGATAAATCTCTATAAATCATCCTCAATATCATCATGATTTAAGATTTATTTTTATTATATCAATAGTCCACGATTAACTTTGTACAGCGTCTAGGTATTTCGAATAATATACTATCGCTTGACGATGTTTCTTCTGTAAAAGCATCTTTCTAATAAAATCAATATTATATTTACAATCATGATATATTTCTTCATATGATGATTGAAAATTAGCTTGTATATATTTCATCAATTCCATTTTTTCATCATGCTTAAGAGTTTTATCATTTTTAATATTTTTTAAAGCACTCACATAGTTATTATAAAGTTTATAGTACATATAAGCTTTTTTGGATATTGGCATATTTATACTTTGTATCTTTTCATGACAATCAAGACGTTGATGAATTTGAAGTTTTAAAGTGGTTACTCGATACAATTGATGTAGCTCCTGAAGAAACTGAAGAGGTTAAAAAGCACCAACATAAAGAGGTGCATGCTGTGCTATTTACTTGTTTTTTTACTCAATTGTCCGAGGCCTTAAGTCTGAAGTTATCAGAACATATGAGAGTGGAGTCAAAACCGCAGCGTTGTGTTAAAAAATTGACTCAAAGAACTTATAAAAAATATTTTGGTTTGCCTAAAAACTTCAAGCTCAAGTTAGAACGAAAGCTGAAAATCAATTTTTACCCTGAAAAATTATGGTAACTGTATGACTAATACTGATGGATTGTCAGATCTACACGAAGAAATCAAAGTATTGGAAAAGTGGTTAAATCAGTCACTTGGTGAAAAAAAAGCTATTTTCAAAGATTTCGACGTTCAAAATAAGAATGAGTTGTATGCTGCTGCAGAAAAAATCCAGGTTACTATTAAAAAAAAGAGAATTGTGACGGAACATAAAATTCTGGCTGGTTTAACTCAATGGACTAAAATTGAACAAGAAGGGCATCAGTATG
>NZ_VPEU01000129.1:0-1426 GCF_013416975.1 Acinetobacter sp. YH18001
ACTATTGATAGCGTCTTTTCTTATTCTTAAAACAACTAAAACGATGACAACAATGTTCAATAAAATATTTATAAGCCTATTTTCTGATTTCAACTACCGCAATCTATGCGCAAACGAATGGGTCGGTAATTGGGTAATCAGTCTGATTTTTAATAGAAATATATCCAGTTTTTTCAAATGGCTGGCATCCTATAAGTAGAAATAATACAAGACAGTAAAATTGGCTATTCTTCATTTTGATAGTTCTGTTCAATTGGCCTTATGAGTTTATTAATAACGATAACTTGTGAGATATCGCAGCTATTATCTACTTTTGTTATCCAGGAATAATTGTTTTTTTCTAAAGGGTAAGACTGTCCCCCTCCATACACTGCTTTATCACCCAGAAAATAAGTATCTGAATCTACTTTTAAACTATGAGTTTTACTATCCCAATTTACAGTTTTTGTGGCAAAAATTGGCAGAACTTTAGAGCCATCAGTATGTTCTAGATATAGACATTTACCTTCTCTAATAAGCTTAGCTTCACCATAACTTGCATTATCTGCTCCACCTGTATATTGAATGCGTGGAATAATTACATTTAAGTCAATTTTTTCTGTAACTGGGCTACAGGCTGCAAGAGAGCTCAATAAAAAAAAATTTAATTTCTTCATGTATAAAGACTCTTTTAAGTAGTTAATAGTAGAGTAATTAAAGCAAATTAGGCCAAAATAGTCTGATTAAAAATTCAAATGCCTAAGGAGAACTTAGGCAGCAAAATTCAGTCTTGTATTTTGGTATTTAGTTTAATTTTTTAGAAGAATGGAAAAATTAAAAATCAATATTTTAAAATCCTACATAGTAGTATAGAATAAATTACTACAAGGTAGTATGAATACAAGCGATGTATACAATATGTGAAACCCCATTATTTACTAAATACTGTCTTGTTTATTGGACTCAGGAAGAGTACGAAGAATTTAAAACATTCTTGGCATTAAATCCTGAAGCTGGAGATGTAGAGCCTAATTCAGGTGGCATTCGTAAAATTAGATGGACGAGTGGTGGTAGAGGTAAAAGTGGTGGTGTCAGAGTCATCTACTTTAATCGTTTAACAAATGGAGAGATCTGGTTATTAACCCTGTACAGTAAAAAGCAAACGGTACAGCTTAGTAAGAAAACTCTTCAAGCATTGGTGGAGAAATTAAATGACTCGTTTAATGACTGAAAAAGAACTCGAAGCTTTTGAAGCAACCAGAGATATTGAAGCTGAAATCTTGCAAGGTATAGATGACATGCTTGCTAATAATGCTGCTAAAAGAACTGTAATCACTGAGACCGATGTAGCACTAGCTCGTAGAAAGGCTCAACTGACACAAGAACAGTTTGCCAAACTTCTTGGTGTTTCAAGACGCACACTTGAATCTTGGGAACAGGGTGCTAG
>NZ_VPEU01000130.1:0-1481 GCF_013416975.1 Acinetobacter sp. YH18001
AAGACGGCACATTCAAGGTCTTGGCTTTGGCATAACGTGCATCCCAACCATCTACCTGACGATGACAATAGCCCTCGCCTTTGCCTAATTTCTCCAGTTCAGTACCCACATAAGGCACCTGATGCAATGAAACAGTAGTAGATGGAGTAACAGGTTTTTTGATTCCAAAATGGGATGTGGCTGCATTAGTGGAAAAAATGATTTATTTTATAGAGCATCCTGAACAAGTAAATAAGATGGGATATCAAGGATTTTTATATGCTAAAAAAAATTTTAATGCAGATTTGATCAATTATAGATTATCCAAAATGCTAGGAATTGATAAGTCTTAAGGTTTTTTAATAATGATTTTTAAAAATATTATTTAGATTTTATACCTTATGAAAATTTATAATGATAAAGGAGATTACGGTGAAAGAAGCTGTAAGTTTTCAAATAAAAAAATATGAAGATGCTGATAAAGAAGTATGGAATGATTTTTTATTAAACTGTAAAAATTATCATTTCATGTTTAATCGGAATTTTATGGACTACCATTCTGATCGATTTGAAGACTTTTCTTTAATGTTTAAAAATGATAAAGATAAAATCGTGGCTTTATTGCCTGGAAATATTAAAGATAATATTTTTTATAGTCATCAAGGCTTAACATTTGGTGGTTTTTTGATTGATAGGGATTGTCGTGCTATTGATATGTTAAGTCTTTTTTCTCAGTTAAAAGGTTTTTTAAAAGAGAACTATATTAAAAAAATTATATATAAATGCATACCTAATATTTATCATCATTATCCTGCTCAAGAGGATTTATATGCTTTATTTCTAAATGAAGCAAGACTCTATCGTCGGGATATTAGTACTTCTATTAACTTACAGGAAAAAATTTACTATTCAAAATCTAAAAAATGGGCAATCAATAAAGCAAAAAAATCTGGATTAACTTATGAAGAAGTCGAACAGCCAAGCATAGTCTGGGAAGTTATTCGTGAAGTCTTAGGTCAACATCATCATCAAAAGCCAGTTCATAATGAAACAGAAATAGATTTATTAAAAAGTAGATTCCCTAATAACATAAGGGCTTATAAATGTTGTTTTGAAAGTCAGATTGTTGCAGCAGCAGTGACTTTTGAAACTGAGAAAGTAGTCCATTTACAGTATTTAGCCAGTAATGATAAGGGAAGGGAAGAAAGAGCCTTAGATATTCTAATCGATTTTTTAATCAATAAAAATATGCAGTCTACTAAGATATTTGATTTCGGTATCTCAAATGAAAAAGAAGGAAAGTTTTTAAATACAGGACTGATTAATCAAAAAGAAAGTTTTGGTGCTCGTGCGATTGTGCATGATTTTTATAGTATAGATGTATAGTAACTAATCTTTATCGTTTTGTAGTAAAACTAGTTCAGCAGTTCAGGGGAAACGATGGCAATCCATGTTATTCAGAGTCAACGCATTGATGTGCTTTTGGATAGTATGCTGCGTAT
>NZ_VPEU01000131.1:0-1293 GCF_013416975.1 Acinetobacter sp. YH18001
CAATGACCTGACGGCATTGCTTGGTGTCATAAGCTCCATCGGTATAAACAGAGTCAATCTGCTCATCTTGTGGAATCTGATTAAGTAAATCACCAAGCACCTGTGAATCACTGACATTATTGGTTGTGAGCTGAATAGCGCGTATTTGTAGGGTTTTGGCATCTATACCAATATGTAGTTTACGCCATTGGCGACGATATTCAGCTCCATGTTTCTTGCGTTTCCATTCGCCCTCACCTAGAAACTTCATGCCTGTAGAGTCTACGAGTAGATGCAGCCCATCGCTACTTTTTTGGTAGCTGATTGCAATATCAATATGCTTTTGTCTTCTACAAAGCGTACTGTAATCTGGTGCGGTCCAATTTAATCCGCAAAGTTTAATCAGACTTTGCACAAAGCCAGTGACCATACGTAAAGATAGACGGAATAAGGATTTAATCATTAAGCAGCATTGGATAGCTGCGTCGGAGTAGGTTTGATTTCGCCCTTGTTTGCCTTTTGATGGAGCATACCATTGCGTAGCAGGATCAAACCAAATGGCAATATTTCCGCGACTCATGAGTGCTCGGTTATATGCGGGCCAATTGGTTGTGCGGTAGATTTTGTGTGTAGGCTTCTTCATTTGAAAATTATATCGCTGAAAAAGCCTTTACAGATAGGTTTGTGCAACAAAGCCATTGCAAAGTGCAGATCAAGAATCTTCTTTTGTTTTGCTGGAACGCTTACGTAAAAAGATTGAAGGGCACCTTTTTGTTCATCAGATTCGAGTGACTGCAAGTTTTGGGGCCGCCAAAATAGATACAGAGTCCCAGTTAATGAGTGCTTTAGAAACCGCAGATCAACGTTTATACCAAGCTAAAAATAATGGCCGAAACAGAGTGTGTTTTAACTAACCTAAGTAGACTCCACTTTACTTATTTTCAGATAGCAACCAATCGAGAGCACTCATTTTTACAATACCATTATAATTCGCTTCAGTCCCTATCGTGTCTAAGGTAAGCAAATACTTGGGATACGAATCAGAAATTTTCTGTAATGGACGTAACTCTCGGCTGAGTGTCTCCTCATTGAGCGTTTCTAATGCCACCTGATAATAAGTTAAATTCTGTAAAGTATCGACAGCAACAAAATCAATTTCATATTCATCAACCCGCCCTACATAGACCGTATAAAGAAAAATGGCACAAGAGTAGATGGTAAGCAAAATTACCAATGTAAAATATGCAGACGTCAATTTATTGGTGATCATGCTCTCAGTTATCAAGGCTGTCACTCAGGTATCAAAACCAAAAT
>NZ_VPEU01000132.1:0-1274 GCF_013416975.1 Acinetobacter sp. YH18001
CGTTGTTTATCTAATTCTTGCTGTCGTTTCATTTCCGCTTGGCGTTCCAGTTCTAGACGTTTGGTTTCTTGGTTCTTCTGCCATTGATCAAAACCTTGATCGACACGGTTTAAACCACGCTGTAAAACGCTCTCTTTCTGCTGTTTCTGTTGGTCAAGCTGTTGGGCGTTCTGCTGTTTCACATTGTCATTAAAACGGCTGATTTCAGTGTCTATGCCTTTTCTGCGTAATTGGGTGACTTTAGTGCCTTCATGGATGGTGGCTTGTAGTCCGTTATTCTGATCGGCATAGCTGCGGTGATCTATTTTTTCCTGTATGCCTGCTCGTTCCAAAGCACGATTGGCAAGGTTTGCCCACGTTTCCCGAATCTGTTTAATTTCGTCTTGGGTTGTACCCATACCAAGGCTTTTTCGTTTGGCGTTGCTGAGTTCAATTTCTGCCTTTGTGGTCAGAGTCAGATTGTTTTCAGGGTCTAATTCCGCCTTTCGGGTGGTAAGCATGATATGGGCGTGATGGTTCTTATCATTTCCGCCTTTGCTGGGTTCGTGGATGGCTAAGTCTGCAATCACGCCATAGCGATCAACTAAGGCCGTGGCAAAGGCTTTTGCCAAGTCCTTACGTTGATCTGCGTCTAATTCATCGGGTAGGGCGATTACCCACTCTCTGGCGGTTCGGGCATCTTTGCGGTTTTCGGACTGTTCCGCCAAGTTCCAAAGTTGGCTGCGGTCAATTTCAATATTGAGATTAGACACAATTTCGGTATGGGCGACTCCATCCTTTCTCGTAAAGTCATGCGTCAGCCCTGTACGTTTATCTTCTAGTTTTTCCCCTGCACGATAAGCCATAGATGCAACGGCAGTTCTTCCCGAACTGCGGTTAACGGTTTTGGTTGTACAGTGGTAAATCGCCATTAAATTTTCCTTGTGGCATCCACGTATTGATTACATTTCGGGCATTCTTTTCTAATAGTTTGAATGGATACTCCATTCATTTGCTCTATAAGAATTTTAGGTAATTTGTATAAAAATTCATTCCCACAGTTTGAGCATATAAAAATATGCTGTTCATCAATATTGTATTTCTTCATTTGCTTTACCGCTCTTGCTTTTGCTTTTGGGGTTAAGGGGTGTCCCCCTTACGCATCTTTTGACTTGAATGAAATTCAAGTCGTAAGTGCGCATTTCATGAAAAACACGATAGCATATAGCTCGCTTGAACTCTAGTTCATAGAGCCTTATGCTTGAGTGGTTTTCTATATCCCGAAATTAACCGTT
>NZ_VPEU01000133.1:0-1208 GCF_013416975.1 Acinetobacter sp. YH18001
TTTACAACCAAGTCGCTAGTGGAGTGCTAGACAAGGCTGAAAAATCGCTAGAAAACGCAAATAAGAAGCATACATGTGCATTAAACAACAGTATTCAGGCATTAAACGAAGCTACAAACAGGCTCAATTTAAAACTTATCATTATTTTTGCCAGCACGTTTGTCGCTGTAATGATGGTGTTCATTTTGGCTATCTTCTTATACATACCAAGCAAAGACGAAATTGATGAACGTAGAGCTGATATGGCTGTACTAAAAAAATATCCGCTACAAATTCGAGAAAGTGATGGTGAAACGCTGGTCAGAATTATGACTAAAAAATGCTATTCATTTGAGCCTAGTAACGTCAAAGAAAAAACCTATGATTGGTGTCGCATCGACCCTAAAAAATACTAGATGATCGGTACTTTGCTTGGTTTCTATCATTACCAATTAGATGACAACAGTCGCAAAGTTGCCCGACTTTGAAACATGGCTAAAGCCATATTTCAAAGCATCGAGCAAAGATAGGTTAAACGCCTAAACGCATTAGTTTTTCTTGAATTGCATCACTTACAAAAGAATTAAGGGAATTACTTGATGCTAAAACTGCTTTACGGTGCATTTCAGGGCTAATACGCACATTAAACGTGCCTTATCAAGGCTTTTTTGGAATTTCGTATAATAATGCCCATTATGTTAAATGGGGGATTTAATTAATTTGAGTTTGCAAAATTGCTAAATTTTTTCTTAATTCTTCTCATGTCTTGAAGTGTATAACCATAATTTACAAAACATCCTTGTAGTATTTGGGGGTCACTTATTGGACTATCTAAAACAGTAAAAAATTCATTAATAATATTTACAGTAGATAAGTTGGCTTCTTTTTTACCTGTATGAGGACTAACTGTTATTAACTGATTTTTATTAAAATAATCAGCCGTAATTAAATTAGGGAAATTTTTAAGTTGAGGATTTAGTCTTCTGAAATCAGCATTATAAAGAGGAATACAACTTTCTATTATTTGTGGTAAAGCTGTATCTGTTAAGAACGTATTTAAGTTGGATTCTATATTTCTAGTAGGTTTTGCATTCTTAATATTTGAGGGATTTACTGGAAAACCATGAAACATCCATAGTACACCATATAAAATTAGTATTACTAAAGTTACCGAAAAGATGATTCCTAATACCTTCACTTTTAAGTCTTCCTAAAATTAACATAATACA
>NZ_VPEU01000134.1:0-1181 GCF_013416975.1 Acinetobacter sp. YH18001
TCTCTGTACACGACAAAAATAGATAACTCATTGAAATAATGTCACAATAATTGTTTTCTAACGACGAATACTATGACACATCTCAATGAGTTATATCTTATCTTAAACAAATCTCTAAAATGGAACAAGTCACATTTAAAGTGCTTTGCGCTCATCATGCTTGTGATTATTTTAAAGCAAACATGTAATCTTTCTTCTGCATCTAAAGCCTTGCCCATCAAGTGTTTACCACAATCATTTTATCGACGTATGCAGCGCTTCTTTGCAGGTCAGTATTTTGATTATCGTCAAATTTCTCAGTTGATTTTCAATATGTTTTCATTCGACCAAGTGCAACTGACTTTAGATAGAACCAATTGGAAATGGGGAAAACGAAATATTAATATCCTGATGCTCGCAATCGTTTATCGTGGAATAGCGATACCTATCCTTTGGACATTGCTTAATAAACGTGGAAATTCAGATACGAAAGAGCGTATTGCTTTGATTCAACGCTTTATAGCCATTTTTGGTAAAGACCGTATTGTGAATGTGTTCGCAGACAGAGAGTTTATCGGTGAGCAGTGGTTTACATGGTTAATTGAACAAGACATCAACTTCTGCATTCGTGTTAAAAAAACTTCATTGTCACCAATCATTTAGGAAAGAATCATAAAATTAGTGATTTATTTCGCCATCTTAAAGTTGGTCAAATTGAATGTCGTAAACGACGGATTTTGGTTGGTCGGGTGAAACTATATATAAGTGCACTACAGTTAGAAAATGGAGAGCTTTTACTCGTCGTTTCTCCTCAGTTTAATGCCAATGCTATTCAGGATTATGCATTACGCTGGGAAATTGAAACCTTATTCAGTTGTCTCAAAGGACGCGGGTTTAATCTTGAAAATACGCGCTTGACAGACCCTAGACGAGTGAAAAAATTGATTGCGGTGTTAGCTATAAGCTTCTGTTGGTGTTACTTAACGGGTGAATGGCAACATAATCAAAAAAAAGCGATAAAAATAAAGAAGCATGGACGACTCTCAATGAGTTTATTTCGCTATGGTTTAGACTATGTTCAAATGGCGATTCAGCGTTTAATTGGTTTTGGGAAAAAAGAAGAGTTTAAGGAAATTTTGGCAATTTTAAGAAAGCAGAATCCTGATAGGATAAGGGTTCTGTGAAATTTGTCGTGTACAGAG
>NZ_VPEU01000135.1:0-1141 GCF_013416975.1 Acinetobacter sp. YH18001
AGAAGCAGCAAATTTATGAGCATCAGTCGGTACGACTGGTGATTCATACGATAATGCTTTGGCTGAAACGGTGAATGGCTTATACAAAACAGAGGTGATTGAATATTTAAAAGCAGATTGGCAAGGTTTAGCAGATGTACAACTTGCGACACTAAACTGGGTAGATTGGTTCAATAAAAAGCGTGTACACAGTGCACTGGGTTATGTATCGCCTTTTGAGTTTGAAGCAATGTACTATGATAAGATTAACCCGTTAGGTCAGGTGGCCTAACTTAAATAAAAAAGTCTCCGACAAACCCGGTACGGTTCAAATCAAGAATCTCTTTCCCCAACGGAAGAAGTAACTCAAGACCTGTTAGCGATTATTCATTGTTTTTCTTCTCGACTTTATGGATTAAGAAAATACAAAGAAAAAGTTAAAGAATTAGTGAATAGTAAGGAATAACTTTTTGAAACTAACACGCATCCATCACTGTAAAAACTTGAATGTGCAAAAGTACAAGCAACTTGAAAAACAAGCTGTTTTACTTGGTCGTGTTCGTAGCGAAGTGTGGGCTAAATATGGTGCTGTTGCAGGTTTAAATATCAGCGACAGAACCATTCGTGATGCGTGGATGAAAGAAAGTCGTGACTTTGGTGTTTCTGCAAATGCGTGGAAAGAAACGCTACGTGATTGCGTAGGTGATATTAAAGCCTATCGAGAAGCATCAAAAGACAAAGTAAAGCAGGCGATCCGAAAACGCACCTCCTGTAATAATGAACAAAAAAGACTATACACCTTGCTTAAAAAAGATGAATGGATGACTGATAATTTCCTCCATCGTCAAATGCGTAATCACTTTAAGCATGGTGTTAATCACACACATAATCAAATTATTGTTCGTGCGGATATGTGTAAAACCTTTGAGCTAAACGGTCAATGTTGGCTTAAAGTGCCAAGTCTAGTCCCTCGACAAACCATTAAAATTCCACTAAACACCACTGTTGATTTTGCGCCACAAGGCACACTTAGAATCATTCTAAAAAACGGTAATGTTGAAGTTCACTCAACTTATGATGCAGTTGAAACACAAGATTGTGGTCAGGAAACCGTAGGTGTTGATAAAGGTTATTCAGAAGCCTTTGTGGATTCTGATGGTGA